>CALIEP010000145.1 GCA_938022345.1 uncultured Actinomyces sp. | reverse complement strand
CGATGATCGCTTTTACTCCCTTGGAATCCACCCGCCGTCAGCTGGCATTGTCTTGGGGTATCCACGCTTACCGCGTTCCTGAGGTAAGACACACAGACGATATGGTCTGGCAGGTAGATCAGGTTGCCCAATCCGCACGTCTTGCAGAGGTCGGCGATGAAATGGTGATCGTTGCTGGTATGCCGCCGGGGACTCCCGGTTCTTCCAATCTCCTGCGCGTCCATCGCTTGGGAGATGAGGTTTACTACGCTATCGGTGGATCGCGTAGCGACGCGTAGTATCTGTAGATCAGAGGGTGGGCAGGCCGGGAGGTCTACCCACCCTCGTATTCTGAGGAGTTTATTGAGCCATGACACCGGTGCCACGGTTATGTCACGACAAGAGCGATACCAATATCGCGAGTGAAACCGCGCAGAAGAATACTTCTTATCTGACTGGTGTCAATGGCCTTAGGGCACTGGGAATCATTGCGGTGATTCTTTACCATATCCGGCCCAGCTCGCCTGCTCCTGGAGGTTTCATCGGGGTCACACTGTTCTTTGTGATTTCTGGCTTCCTAGTTACGCGTTCGCTTCTTCGCGAGTTGGAGGCTGAACATGAGATTGCGATCGGCCGTTACCTTATTCGACGCTTCTCCCGCCTATGGCCATCAATGGTGGTTGTTACTGCTTTTTCAGCCATTGCGTCTTTTGTGTTTTCTCCTCCCTTACTTGTCAAGATGCACGACGATACCATTCCGGCACTTGCGTTTTTCTCAAACTGGTTTTACATCTTTCGTCAAGTTCCGTATTTTGCGCAGGCCGGATTGCCGTCACCTTTAACTCATCTTTGGTTCCTCGCAGTGATCATGCAGTTTTACCTGCTGGCTCCGGTTATTGTCTTACTCCTCAGAGAGCTCTTCCGCTCGCGTCTTAATGCATCCATCGCCCTCATCGTCTTAGCATGTCTTTCTGCCGTTGAAATGGCGCTTCTTTTTGCGCCTGGAACAGATTCTTCTCGCGTCTACTACGGTCTTGATACGCGTCTGGCTGAACTTCTCGTTGGTATGGCGCTTGCTTTCGTTGATTCTTATGTTGTGAATGCGTCTCCTCGCGTGCGCGCTCTTCTTTCGCTTTCGTCGTGGCTTGGTTTAGGTTTCCTTGTCCTCATATCCATTTACGCACGCGGCTATATGACCTGGCTTTATCGTGGTGGTTTCTTCTTTTCGGCCTTGGTGAGCGCGTTGTTAATCTGCGGTGCGATGGTTCCTGGGGCTTTTTCTCGTCTGCTCTCATTTCGCCCGATTCAGCTGATTGCTTCACGTTCGATGAGCGCTTATATCTGGCACTACCCTCTGATCCTTCTGATGAATCCTGCACGCAGAACCTCGGCACTTCCATGGTGGGGATGGCTTCTCGAACTCGCAGTTTTCCTTTGTGTTGTCGAGGCCGCCTACCGCTTTGTTGAGAAGGCGCCATCTTGGGCGAGCGTACAGACCTGGCGTGCACTTCGAGGAGGAAAGCAAGAGAGTCGGCGTGTGCGAGCATGTGCGTCGCTACTCGTCGGTGGCTTAACCTTGAGCCTCGTGACCGCTTGCGTTCCCAGTCATGTTTTAGAGTCCGGGTCGAAGAAAGTTTCGTCAACTCTTGCTTCGCCGACTGTCCCTGCCCCGCAAGCTGAGCCTTCTACTGCTCAAACGGAAACGTCGACGACCCCAACGCCAATGCAGCCTCGTTTCCATGAGAAGAATGGAAAGGCTATCGAGCCGCAGGCCGCGGTTATCCCCGATAACTATGATCCCTCACAATGGCAGTGCTCAGATGAACAGGGCACGTGTTCTGTTCCCTTTGTACTGATCGGAGATTCAGTAGCAGAAGGTGCAAGTTATTACTGGATTCCGGCGGTATTTCCCGATTCCTTTACCGATACGGAGGTTGGGCGCTCCTTTGAGAAGGGGATTGCAGTTTATCGCGAGGATCTTGCACAAGGCCATGATGGAATGCCGGTGATTGTTGCACTTGGTGGCAATGGGCCGATCACTTCTGTGGAGTCTGCGGCCCCGCTCATCGAGGCGGCGGGGGAGCGGCCAATCTTCTTCGTTACTGTACGAGCACCCCACCCTTTCCAGGATGAGAATAATGCCTTGATGTACAAGCTCGCTGAGAAGTATCCCCAGGTCGGTATTCTCGATTGGTATAAGTTCAGTGAGGGTCATGACAACTATTTCTATGATGACGGACAGCATCTAACAGAAGACGGTCGTAAAGCCTATGTGCGGATGATCGAGTACGGCCTCATGGGGCAGGATAATTAGACATATTCTGATCATTGTGGAATACTTACATGTTCATCCACGTTGGATGACATAGAAGGCTTGTGCCTTGAAGGTATCTACATGCGGTTGCCTGCGCACCTTGAGCGCATATCCGTAGATACAGGTGAAGAATGAAGAGGAGGAAGAAATGAATCAACTCAATACGAAAATCTCGGTCCGTGCGGCTTACGGTCGCCAGCAAGCTCTGAATCTACCGGTGGCTCAACTCAGCGATGCCGTTCGCCCCTGGTATTCAGACTGGAACGATCAGCGAATTCAAGAGGCGCTCGATAATCTGGCACGTCCTGAAATGCGTGATCGAGCTGCACAGTTCTTGGGTTTGGAACTTATCCCCGCTGCCTGAGATGTGATTTGTCTCTCTAAGGTCAACTCCGTCAACCATGTTGGTTGGCGGAGTTGATTCATAAACTGCCTATTTTGCTGCAATTTCCACAGTGTTAAACGGCATAAGCTCAAAGAAAAAGCGGCTTAAAAGTTACGGAAACTTTTAAGCCGCAAGGTGTCAGATCTAGACATGCTGGTACCCCGAGTGGGATTCGAACCCACAACAAGCCGGGTTTGAGCCGACCGCCTCTGCCAGTTGGGCTATCGGGGCAGCACACAAGTGCGCTAATAAGGATAAGATATAACCAGCGCTTGTGACAAACTATCGGACAAGGAAGACGACATGAGTGAAGAAGCTACCGAGCCGCGACGGGTACTTGTTGCGGAGGATGAAGGATTAATCCGCCTGGATATCGTTGAGACGCTGAGCGGTGCGGGCTTTGAAATTGTTGGCGAGGCCTCGAACGGTGAAGAAGCCGTAAAGCTTGCCCTTGAGCTGGAGCCAGACCTTTGTGTAATGGACGTCAAGATGCCGAAGATGGATGGCATCACCGCTGCGGAAAAGATCCTTGCTGAGCTTTCTTGTGCGGTCGTCATGCTCACTGCCTTTAGCCAGACAGAACTTGTTGAGCGTGCTCGTGATGCTGGAGCAATGGCGTATGTCGTTAAGCCCTTTACGCCAGCCGATCTGATCCCAGCTGTGGAGATTGCACTTTCCCGTCATCAAGAGATTGAATCCCTTGAAGAAGAAGTTGCTGACCTTACTGACCGTTTTGAAACCCGTAAGCGTGTGGATCGTGCCAAGGGCCTTCTCATGAAGAACATGGGAATGACGGAACCCGATGCGTTCCGTTGGATCCAAAAGACTTCTATGGACCGACGTCTTTCCATGCGTGAAGTCGCAGACGCGGTTATTAACCAGGTAGAAGGTTAAAAACCTTCGATCGTCGAATGGGCGCGGGTTTTACCCGCGCCCTTTTACTTGTTGAGAATCCGGTTGGATACGCGCGCAACGGCGATGAGTTGGTGATCTTCATCAGTAATACGGACTGTATGAACTGTTGAGCTTCGCCCGAGATGGAGCGCCTCAGCCGTCGCTCGGATCAACGATCCTCGGCCAGCCTTCAAATGAGAGATATTGAGTTCCACGCCGACTGCAACCGCATTGTCTCCCAAAAGCCTCTGGGCGTGGACGATCGCAGAATGTGAAGCGGCGGTTTCAGCCAAGGCTGCGCTGGCGCCACCATGTAGAAGGCCTTGAGGCTGAGTGTTACCAGAAATTGGCATCTCGATAACGGTTCGCTCTGGGCTCTGCGAAATGATACGCATGCCCATCCGATTCATCAGTGTGCCTTGCCAGCTTTGAGGCAGACCAATTTTGCCATTCGAGGTGTGCATCGTGCCCTCTCGCCGTAGTGTGTCTTCTATGAAGGAGACCCTGCTTGTTATCGATGGTCATTCAATGGCCTTTCGTGCATTCTATGCCCTACCGGTAGAGAATTTTGTGACTGCGCAAGGACAGCATACGAATGCGGTATTTGGCTTCGCCTCAATGCTGATTAAGATTCTCGAGAAATATCAGCCGAGCCATATTGCGGTCGCCTTTGATGTTTCCCGACATTCCTTCAGAACTGATGAGTATCCCGAATATAAGGGAACTCGTGATGCTACTCCTGTGGAATTCAAAGGGCAGATTGAGCTCATTAGGGATCTTCTCGCAGCGATGGGAATTCGCTCGCTCTCTCGAGAGGGCTTTGAAGCTGACGATTTTCTTGCAACTCTGGCTCATCGTGGCACGCAGGCAGACATGCGTGTCTTCGTCGTGTCCGGTGATCGGGATAGCTTCCAGACAGTTACTGACACTGTGACAGTCCTTTATCCCGGATTAACCCCTGGAGATCTTCGTGAAATGACTCCGGAGCGCATTGAGGATAAGTATGGTGTTCCTCCGTACCGATACCCCGAAATCGCCGCTTTGGTCGGCGAGGCCTCGGACAATCTTCCGGGAGTTCCTGGGGTTGGTCCCAAGACCGCAGCTCAATGGATTAACCGCTTCGGCGGCCTCGATAATCTGTTAGAGCATGCCGATCAAGTGACGGGGAAGCGTGGAGAGGCTCTTCGTGAGCACGTCGAAGATGTACGCCGAAACCGCCGACTCAATCACCTCCTGACCGATATGGATCTCGAATGCGAATTGGACGATTTACGTCGTGACGTCACAGACCGGCAGGCGCTTTCTGCTCTCTGTGATGCGCTGGAATTTCGTTCGCTTCGCTCGAAGATCCTGGCAGTCGCGAGTATCGGCCTTGGAAAAGCGGAGCAGAACGAAGAACAAAGTGTTTCTCAATCTGAAGTGGCGGCACATGAAGTATCAGTCACGGCTGCGAATGACCAAACCAAGTTCAGCCAGTGGCGTCAGGACCATCCGGGGAACCTCTCCCTCTTTGTCGATGGTGTATTGAAAGTCAATGGTGCGGAGGTAAACACCCTTACTTTTGCCACTGCTGATGAGGCACTTGTCATTGATCCGACACTGCTTACAGCTCAGCAAGATGCTGAACTCACATCGCTTATTTCAGAAGATGGCCTCATTGTCTACGACTTCAAAGGCAGCATCCACGCGTTGCGAGCGCGAGGGTGGGAACTTGGTGATCCTTACTGTGACCTGCTTCTCGCCGCATATTTAGTGAATTCTGAGCACCGCGGTTACAGGCTTTCCCAGTTGTTCTCTCGTTACTTGGGCATTGATGAAGAAGAGAAGAAGAGTGAAACAACGCTCTTCGACATGGGGATTACTGAAGAGCGAGCGCACGAGCTTGGAGTGGCTGCAGGGCGAATGCACCCGCTTGCAGCGATCCTCATGTCGAAGTTGGAAGAGAGCGAGCAAACTCGTCTCCTCGAACAGCTGGAACTGCCAATCGCGCGTTTGCTAGCGCAGATGGAACACTATGGAATTGGCGTTGATGAGGAATTCCTTCGCTCACTCTCGCATGAGCTAGCCTCTGATGTTGAGTCAGCGCAACGCAGTGCGTGGGAGGTCTTAGGACACGAAGTAAATCTCTCATCTCCTAAACAGCTTCAGACGGTCCTCTTCGATGAACTCAACCTGCCAAAAACAAAGAAAACTAAGACCGGGTACACAACTAATGCTGAAGCTTTAACAGATCTGTTTGAGTGCACTGGTAATGAATTCCTGCGCCATCTTTTGGTACACCGTGATCGGATTAAGCTCAACCAGATGGTTGACGGGCTCAACGCCTGCATTGGGGATGACCAACGCATTCACACCACTTTCTCTCAGACCGCAGCTGCTACGGGTCGTCTTGCCTCTTCGGATCCGAATCTGCAGAATATTCCAGCGCGTTCCGCCGATGGCTTGCGTATCCGCGCTGGTTTTGTCGCGAAGCGGCCCTATGTTGACTTGATGAGCGCTGATTACTCTCAGATTGAAATGCGCATCATGGCGCATCTGTCCAAGGATCAAGGCCTGATCGGGGCCTTCAATTCGGGGGAGGACCTTCACCGCACCATGGCAGCCATGGTCTTTGGCGTAGATCCGGCAGATGTGACGCCCGAAGAACGTTCACGCATTAAGGCAACTTCATACGGTTTGGCCTACGGTCTTTCAGCATATGGTCTTTCGGCACAACTGCAAATTCCTGTTCACGAGGCCTCGGCTTTGCGTGATCGCTATTTCGAGCGTTTCGGCGGGGTTCGTGACTACCTTGAGAGTCTCGTTGATGAAGCGCGTAAGGATGGATGGACTCAAACTATCTGCGGACGTCGGAGATATTTGCCTGACCTTCACTCGTCAAATAGGACACGCCGTGATATGGCTGAACGTGCCGCATTAAATGCTCCAATCCAAGGAAGTGCCGCAGACATCGTCAAGATGGCGATGCTTGATGTTCAAAATCGTCTTGACCACAGTGAGCTTTTGTCGCGGATGCTCGTTCAAATCCATGACGAACTACTGTTTGAGGTTGCCCCAGGTGAGGAAGAACAACTTCGTCAACTTGTCCATGATGGAATGGAAGGCGTCATGAAGTTGAGGGTGCCGCTAGAAGTGGCGATTGGTGTTGGTCAGACATGGAAGGATGCGGCGCACTAGGAGAGGTGGACTTTTAGCCCTACTCTGTTAGAATGCTCAAGGTACTGCTACGTGCAATAGCCATTTGCACTGTGCAGCCGCAATTGTCCATATCTAGTAATACGTCCGTTTCGGAGAACACAACTACATGACCAGCACCAACTCGCAGCCGGCAGTTTCTACACCCCAGGTTGCAGTGAACGACATTGGGTCCCGCGAGGACCTGCTCGCCGCTATCGACGAGACCATCAAGTACTTCAACGATGGCGACATCGTCGAGGGCACTGTC
>CALIEP010000144.1 GCA_938022345.1 uncultured Actinomyces sp. | reverse complement strand
CGCGCCCCCCACACGCACATGTGTCCCGCACGCATAAAGGTGGCCACGTCCCTTGGACGTGGCCACCTTGAGTTTTGAGGAATCTAAGCGGAGCTCAACTCAGTCGACAATGCCGTAGAGGCGGTCGCCGGCGTCACCCAGACCAGGGACGATGTAGGACTTTTCGTTGAGGCGCTCGTCAACCGAAGCGACAACGACGGTCACATCTGCACGATCACCCACGAAGTCTTCTAGAACCTTCAGGCCCTCGGGAGCAGCCAGCAGGCAGACGCAGGTCACGTCTTTAGCTCCGCGATCGAAGAGGTACTTGGTTGCGGCAACCATGGTGTGACCGGTTGCGAGCATCGGATCCAGAACGAAGCACTGGCGGCCCGACAGATCTTCGGGAAGACGGTTTGCGTAGGTCTCGACCTCAAGAGTCTTTTCATCGCGCTTCATTCCCAAGAAGCCAACCTCGGCGGTGGGGAGAAGACGGGTCATTCCTTCGAGCATTCCCAGCCCAGCACGAAGTACGGGGACTACGATGGGGCGCGGCTCGCTAATGCGCTTGCCAACGGTAGGCGCGACAGGAGTGTTGATTGCGATCTCAGTGGTTGAGACGTGGCGTGTGGCCTCGTACGCAAGAAGGGTGACCAATTCGTCAACCAGTTGGCGGAAAGTTGCCGAGTGGGTGTCGCGGTCACGCAGAACGGTGAGCTTGTGGGCAATGAGTGGGTGATCAGCAATATGAAGGCGCATGGTTCAAGAGTAACCCGCGAAGTAGGGTTTACGCGATAGGCTGAAGGGGTGGCAACTATGGATCAGTACAAAGAAGCGATGTCCCGCGCACTCTTCCTGGCGAATAAAGCACGCGAATCGGGAGATGTCCCCGTGGGTGCGGTCGTTATTGACTCAGTAGGACGGATTATTGGCCGCGGTTGGAATTGCCGCGAGGCCGAGCACGATCCCTGCGGTCACGCTGAGATTATGGCCCTGCGAGAGGCCGGAAAGCGTTTGAATCGATGGAATCTCATCGGTTGCACGCTGGTTGTCACCCTGGAGCCCTGCACGATGTGCGCGGGTGCAATTGTTTCATCTCGCGTTGATCGCGTTGTCTTTGGCGCGTGGGACCCCAAGGCTGGAGCTGCTGGGTCACTGCGCGATGTTCTTCGTGATTCTCGCCTCAATCACCATGTCGAGGTCGTCCCCGGAGTTCTGGCTCAGTAAGCAACCGTCCAGCTTCGTGCATTCTTCGAAACGCGTCGGGATCGTCCGGACAATCCCTTCGTTGGAATCCCTCCGCGTGAACGTGAATCTAAAGAAGCTGAAATTGAAACCCTGAGTGGCTGGGCGGCTTCTCATGCCCAGCCGGAAATTTCCATTCCCGAGGCCTCTGCCGCGCAACAAACCCCAGACGTCGACCCGACCGCTACAGCTTCGCACAATGGCCACAGCTCGGTGCCTCCTCGTCGGGTGCGCTCGTACGCGGCTACGAACGACGCCCCTCAGACGAGCTCCCAGGCTCAGCAGGCTCCTCAAAGAGCTACGCCGTCCACTGTTCAAGCGAAGCAGCCTCTGGTGCTTCCTCAGCTCAAGCCCGCTGAGTTTGTCCCCGGAACGGCCGGGATTGTTGTTCGTACACGCGCGTCAAAGCATGGAAGGGCCACCCAGGAGTAGTCCGACCGTGAGGAAAGCGCCGAGCGCTCCTCATCAAACGATATGGGTGTGGCCCGCGCACAACGCGCGGGCCACACCCATCAAAACTGTCGACGTGGGTTTATCGATCGAGTCCCACGTGGCCGACCGCCTTCCACAGGCTTCCAATCACGGCCGCCCCTGCAATTGCCTTAACGATTCCACCCACGATAAAGGGCGTGAATCCTGCATTCATGGTCTGTGCGAAAGACATGCTGACACCACCCATGCGGATAACCAGCCACATGTAGGGGATGCCGACCAAGAAGGGAACCAGGGTTGCGCCACCAAATGCCGCGAGAGACAGCCAGAGGTGACGATCCCATGCGCGCTCAGATAGCTTTCCGATCACCCCCGCAGCCGGAATGAAGCCAATGATGAAACCAAAAGATGGCTTCGCAAGTGCGGCAAGACCGCCACTTGCGGAGGAGAACCATGGCACTCCAGCAAGGCCAAGTACCAGATAAGACGCCAGTGAGAGGGCTCCACGACGTGCGCCCAGAATAGCGCCGACCAGCAGAACACCAAGAGTTTGACCGGTGATGGGCACAGGCCACATAGGAATGGCAACCTGCGCCAGGACTCCGACCAGTCCCGCGCCCGCGAGAACGGCAAGAGCATCTCGACGCAGCGATGTGCTGCCGAAATGGTCAGCGAGTACCGGTGAGAAAGACGATGAAGCCAGTGGTGTCGTCATGAGAAATCCTTTGAAGAGTGTGATTCGAATGGGTACGCATGAATCCATGCGATCGCGTAGTTACCGTCGTGGGATAAAGAAACAAGCCATGTGAGTGAAGCTGAAATCTCGCGTTCTGTTTGCTCAAGCGCGTCGGCAATTGCTCCGTGGAAGCGCAGTGTTGGGCGCCCCCAGCGGTCATTCACTACTTCGATTTCGGCCCAATCAACCTGGTCGCGCTCAAGTGGATCCTCGTGACCGTAGTACAGCGAGGACCAAGCCTTGATGAAGGCCTCTTTCGCTGCCCAGCGAGCTGCAAGGGACTGAATCGAACGCATCGACAGACCTGAAGGCAGGCTGGAACTCGAAAGGGCCTCAGAAGCTTCGCAGGCGGATGCCCCCTGCTCGGAAGTGAAACGCGCTGCTGCATTCCACTCCCGAGCAGTGAAGACTTGATGAAATACCGAGCCTTCCTGGCCGAGTTGCTCCCCGAAAGAAGCAACATCGACCAGGTCGACACCGATAGCTGCCGGTTTCATGCCGGTTCTCAGTTCTGAGCTTCCTGTGAATCCGAAGCCGCCGATGCGTAGGTGCCATCTGCACCCAAGCGAGCGGAAGGATCCAGAAGCAGGGCAACCTCGGCCTCGTGAGTGTCCGTTGCCGGAAGGCGACGCCCCTCAATGGGAACGAAGAGCTCCGCGTGTCCGATCATTCCCTGCTCCAGGTGACGACGTCCCTCTTCTAGGCGCTTCTGGGCGCGTTCACGCCACTGAGCCAGAGCGGCCTCGCCACGTTCGGCACGCAGCGCAGCCTCAAAGGCAGCGGGGTGAACAAGGACGACCATCGCGGCGATGTGTCCAAAACCCAGCGAGGTCAGGACACCAGCGCGGACGGGGGAAGCGGACATGTCCAGCGGCTGACGCAGCCATAGGAGCGGCATCCACTGAGCCATTTCCGGATCCAAGCAATCCAGCGCGCGGTTTGCGGGCAGTTCCTGGCGACGGAAGATATCGATCAAACCTGCCGCTTGGAAGAGCGCAGCGCCACCCTTTGCGTGACCGGTCAGAGTCTTCTGCGACACGACATACAGCGGGTTGCCCGCTGAACGCCCAAGCGCGGCCGACAGGCGCGAGTGTAGCTCGTCCTCGTTCGTGTCATTCGCGCGAGTCGAGGTGTCGTGCTTGGAGACAACCGTGATATCGTCCGCGCTCAGTCCGAGGTCCTCAAGGGCACGGGCCAGTGCGGAATTGCGACCACCGCGTGCTGCCGCCAAGGCGCCGAGGCCGGGGGCGGGGATCGAGGTGTGCGCACCGTCTGCGAAGGAACGTGCGAAGGCGATAACCGCTTGGACCGGCAGACCCAGATCCGCTGCGATATCGCCGCGGGTGACCAGCAGAGTGCCACCGCCGGCTGCTTCGAGGAAGCCTGCACGACGACGGTCTCCAGCGCGAGAGAAGTGACGCGGGGTAATTCCGCGTGCCTCAAGCGCGGTGGACTCGGCGGTTGCGTTCATGTTGCCAAAGCCGGTGAGCGATTCGACCGAGATATCGTCGATACCTCCGGCGACAACGAAGTCGGACTTGCCCAGACGAATCTTGTCGACAGCCTCCTCGATGGAAACCGCGGCAGTTGCGCAGGCACCCACCGAGTGGATCATCTGGCCGTAGCCACCGATGAAGGACTGCATGGTGTGTGCGGCCACAACATTGGGCAGAGCCTCCTGAAGGATGTCCTGCTGGCGATCTTCACCCAGGAAGCGCGAGAGGAAGACGTGGCGCAGGGACTCCATGCCACCGATACCCGTGCCCTGTGTCGAGGACACATCTGCCGGATGGACGGCCTGCAGGAGCTCGGCGGGGGAGAAGCCCGAAGAGATGAAGGCATCCACTGCGGTGACCAAGTTCCACACAGCAATGCGGTCTAGGGCCTCAACCATGGAAGCGGGAATACCCCACTGAGCCGGATCGAAGTCTTCGGGGATCTGGCCGCCGACCGTACGGGTGAGCGTTGCGCGCGCGGGGACCTGGACGGGGGAACCAGCGGACTTGGTGACATGCCACGTACCGTTTTCTTCCCAGATCATCGTGTGCGAAGGATCCGCTAGGACGTAGTCTTCGGCTTCAGCCTTCGTGTCCACGGTGAAGGTCTGCTCGGAGGTCAAGAAGACCGTCCTCACGTCATTCGAACCGCAATCGACCAGGGTTGAGTCGTCGTTGAAGCGACGGATACCCGAGCGGGCCACAACCTCATCGCGGAAACGATCGTAGATCTCAGCCTCGTCAACCGGTGCGCCAGAAGCATCGTACCAGCCGGGCTGCGGGCTATCAGACCAGTTGATGAGCTTCATCATCCAGGCCATCTCCAGGACGCCGGCAGCGGTCAGATCAAAGTCCCGACCGAATTCGGCCTCTTCACGGGTACGTCCCGAACCCCAGGTGCCAATTTCACCGGTGCCGACAATGACGATCTGATCGCGCAGTTGCGCGCGAGGAGTTGCCCACTCGATCGGTGCGGCCAGTGAAGGAACAACCGGGTTGGGCAGGGCCCGTAGGGTTGCTTGCTTCTCCGCCTGAGTTTACTGTGCCGAGGCCGTCGCCTGCTCGCGCGCTTGGCGTGCCAACGCGGGAAGGTCAAGCCCCGCCTCGGCCAAGCCGCCGGTCAGATCGGCGTGAACAGGAGCCTGGGCAGCCTGCTCGCGGACCTCACGGGTGAGGAGCTGGGCGAGTTCGCCGGCGATTTCTTCGGTCGTGTAGACGTGTACACCTGCCGCCTCAGCCGCGGGAACCAGGATGTCGTTTCCGCCCATGAGGGAGGTGCCCTGAACCCAACCGATCAGCGGGTGAGCAATGCTCGTGCGCGTCGGCCAACCGGACTCGTGCTCCCACTTGGTTGCAATCGCGTCGAAGGCTGCCTTCGCTTCGCCGTATGCACCGTCGCCACCGAAGATTCCGCGGTTCGGCGAACCGGGAAGCAAGATGTGCGTGCGGTGGTTGGGAGCCGTGTCTGCACCCAAGCCGGACAGCAGGTGGATTGCGCGTTCGACGCTCCACAGAAGCAGGCGTTCTTGAGCAAGAGCACCCTGAGGATCCGAACCAACGGTCCCGGAGACGCGAGGTGCGGCGAAGGGAACGAAAAGATCGGGAAGAAGCGCAGGCTTGACGACCTCGGTCGTCGCCCAGTGCGTCTCGGTCTGTTCGCTACCAACCCAGGAGATCAGCGCGTCAACATCGCGGAAGGACGCCATGTTTGCGGGGACGATCCACAGGGTTGCACCGATTGCGGCGTGCGTGCGGTACAGCTCCTTGGCGAATGCCAGTCGTGCATCGTTGACTCGCGATGAGGTCATGATGACGGTTGCGCCACCAGCAAGAAGCTCACCGACGACTGCGGCCGCAATCGAGTGGGGGGCAGCGCCGGTCACAAGTGCGACGTCTCCAGCGAAGCGGCCTTCAGCTGTCTCAAGAGCAGCGTGGGCGACGCGGGCGAAGTAATCCTTGAGACCTGCATCCGAAGTGTTGGCGCTGTACCACTTCGCCAGTTCACTCAGCGATTGTCCTGCGCCGCGTAGGCGTTCAGGCGCAAGGCTTTCAGCGGAAGCAGCACCGGCAAAGATGCGGGCGAGGTCTTCACGAGCAGTCGCCCAGCGGTCGTCAAGGAGGACCGCGCGGCCTTCGTCAAAGGCCGGGCGCACGGAGGCTTCCCAATTTGCTCCAAGTTCGGCCTCGACAGCCGCGATCAGTGCGGAGGAATTGTCGCTTTCCACTGCTGCGGGGGCAGTGGAGATACCCAGAACCTTGAGAATGTCGCGTGCTTGGTTGGCCAAGATTCCGCGCTCACCGAGGATGCGATCTTCCAGGTCGTGCAGAGCAGCAGAATCAACGACCTCACCGCCGGCGCCACCACCGGAGCTTGGACGCGAGAGAGTCAAGCCCTCGCGCGCTGCGATCAAAGCCAGAGCCTGATCGATGAGAGCCGAAGCATCCTTTGCAGAGGAAACCGATCCGGGCAGAGTCGAGAGGCTGCCACCGCGAATCGAGTCACCTTCACGGGTGCCCAGCAGGATTTCTGCGTTCACGCGTGCGGCCCACTGCTCGATCAGGCCCCAATTGTTATTGACGTAACCGGTTGTGAAGCTTGCGGGAAGGCCGGCAGAACCGAAGATCTTGCGCAGCTTGGAGTTGATTGCGTCGCTGAGGACCGGACCAAAAGGCGTGTAGCTGGGGACCAGAGTGTCGATAGTTGCGAAGAGATCGCCCATCGATGCTTCGGCCGCGCCTTCGATGGTCGAGAGCGAGAGCTCAGCGGCCATGTCCATGAGCAGCTGGTTGCGCTTTGACGACACGCCATTTGTCAGGGTTTCGACCGTGTCAGAGGCATCGATCTGCTCGGGCAGGAGCTTGTTCGAGAAGGCGAGAAGAACGCGGATAGCATCCGAGGCCGAGAGCGGGAGTTCCGGCATGGTTCCGCTTGCTGCAGCCGCGGGAGCTGCCGCCGGGGCGACGGAAGGCGCTTCGGCCGCAGGAGTGCTTGCCGCGGGAGCTTCCGCTGCCGAGGCCTTGCTTTCGGGTGCAGAGGGAGTGGCCTCGTCGCTGGGCGCCGACGCGTCGGATTGTGCGCGTTCGGGCTGAGCAACCGCGTCCTCGTTGCGGGCGCGTGCGGCGTCGCGCTCGACGTTCAGTACATCGATATTTGTCTGCGCGAACTTAGGCTGTGAAAGCGTCCGCGAAGCCATGTTTGCCAGGGTCGGCGAGGATGCCAAACCGATCTCAATAACGCGCTCAAAGCCCAAGCCTTGCGGGGGAGCACTGAAGAGCAGATCCTGAGTCTCAATCCAACGAACCGGCGAAGCAAACTGCCACGAGAGGAGCTCGATGAGCAGGGTACGCGCGGTAGCCTGCGGATGAGCGATCGATTCTTCCCAATTGTCGACGATCTTTTGAGTTGCCTCAGAGGGAACAACGTCAAGGATCGACTGGGCAAAATCTTGGGTGAGTTCGAAGGGGCGAGCAACCAAGTTAGGGATGTAGCGTCCTTCGAGAACCTCAAGGTTAATGTCCTGGGGAAGCAGAGAATCGAGCTTGTCGCGGAAGGCCGGGACACCAGCGCGTAGGCGCGAGGAGTGGAAGGGAACATCGATTCCGGGGATCATGATGAGCGCTCGGCGACCACCGTGTTCGCGGGCACGCTGTGCGGTGTCCTCTTCCAAGGCCTTCAGGCCGGCGACCGTTCCAGCAACTGAGTACTGAGAACCAGCCAGGTTGTAGTTAACGATCTCCAAGAACTCGCCGGACTTTTCAGCGATCGAGGCCACGTAGTCGCGGACCTCTGCGTCGCCCATACCGAATTGGTTGGGGCGAAGAGCTCCCATTGCGTAGTTCGATCGACCCTGTGCGTCGCGTTCGACCAAGTGGTGCATGGCTGAACCGCGCTGGAAGACGATTTCCAGAACCTGTTCGAGGGGGAAAATCCGCGCGTAGGCGGAGAGGGCGGTGTATTCGCCCAAAGAGTGTCCCGCGTAGAAGGAGTGATTGACAAGGGCGTTATCCGCGCGGAGTTCCTCGGTCTGGGCGTAGGCCAAAGTTGCCAGAGCGACCTGGGTGAATTGCGTGAGGTTGAGGACGCCCTTGGGGTGGCGGAAGACCTCGTTGCCGACGCGAAGTTCGGTCGGGTTTGTGCGAACAATGGCCTCGATGGAGAAGCCCAGTGCCTTGCGAGTATGTGCATCGGCTTGTGCCCACACCGCGCGAGCGGTTGAGCTCATGTGCTCCAAGCCCATCATCTTTCGCTGGATACCCTGACCGGGGTAGACATAGGCGGTGCGGGGTGCGCGAGTGAGTGCACGCGCGATGGAGACGACCTCATCGCCAATGCGGCATGTAGCTTCAAGGACCAATTCGCCACCGATACGACCCACGCGCTCAATCGTGATATCGACGATGTCCGAGAGCTGAACCATGCCGAACATGCGGTAGGACCATGCTTCAATCTCGACCTCGGGCATGTCAACGGAACGAATAACGCCCAGTCGATCAGCGCTGTCAACCGGCTGAGTTGAGTGAGCGCACAGCAGATGCTGAACGGTTGCGGACAACCACATTCCGTGAACCAGCGGAGCACTCAGACCAGACAGGCGTGCAGCAGCGTAGGAGGTGTGAATGGGGTTGAAGTCTCCGGAAACAATGGCGAAGGCCGTCATGTTTTCGGGAGCCTGAACGCGCACGTGACGCAGGAATGAACGCGGTGTATCCGTGTAGGAATCTGCGACCTCGGGCGCCGGTGCGGGCGGCTGGGTCGAGGCGATGCGGCCTCGGATGGCGAAACGCTCAACCAGGCGGGCAAAAACTGTGCCTTCAGCGCTCAACTCAAGTTCAACGCGCACCACGCGACCGGCCGAAGACTCAGCGAGCTCAGCGCAGCGTCCCACGACCTCGACGCGGGTCCCGAAAGTGGGAAGCGGGGCATCGAAGAAGATCGAGTGATCCAGGCGAACGGCATTGACCAGAACTTCAATGACCGGGACTCCCTGGTACATTGCCGAGCCCAGTGCGGCATAAATCGCGGGCCAGCACGGGCCAACAAGGGCATCGGGAACTCCCGAGGCGAGCTGCGTCGACAGCGCGCCACCGGTCACCGCGCCATGAGCGTAGCCCAGGTTCTCGGTGAAAGTGAAGGAATCGCGAACCGTGCCAAAACCTTCGCCGGGGATGACAGCGGGCATCTTCTCAATGTGGTCGCCATTCACGGTCGTCGTGCCCACACCAGCGGCGCCGGCAAGCAGATCGTAAGCGGTGACGGACAGTCGCGACATGTCAACAACCGGGTAAGCGCCGGTCATGCACGCGCTGGAGAGAAGAACGGGAATGTCGATGTACTCAACTGAGTGGTGGGAGCTATTCGGGGTCTCATCCCACATTGAATCGCAGTGAATACGGATCGAGTATCCGCCCTCATTGTGAAGGATTTCCGTGGCCTCGACCGAGGTGTAGGCCGGGTTATCGACCAGGTTGCCCGCCCACTAGATGTGGGAAATTTCCCGCAGGAACGAGGCCTCGTCAGCCAGATCGTGGAAACGAGACCATACCTGGGGAATGCGCGCGTCGTCTGTGGAGACAGCATCGACGACAGCCTGCTCGAAACGGGCAAACATTTCACCGATGGGCTCATCAACGCGATCAATTCCGGCAACCGAACGGGGACCGGGGATGATGCGGACTGCGTCTGCATCGAAACGTGCGTCTTGGGACTGCCACAGAGTGTCGGTTCCCCACCAGCGAGCAAGATCGCCGTCCAGAACGGGAACGAAGGGCATGGGCTTGTGGTGCTTGCGGCACAGGACCGGGAACCATGCGACATCGGCGGGAATGACGCGGGTGGTCTCGGCCTGAGGGTAGGCCTCGAGCAGGCGGGCCAAAGCGGCCTGTCCGTCTTCAAGATCATCGCGGCTTTCCAAAAGCGTAGGGATGTCACCGTGGTCGGCCGGGTTCAGGCGAGACTCAATACGGTGGAAGAGATCCAGAGTGCGATCCGTCCAGGTCCAATCGGCCCAGGGGTAGGACATATCAATGACGCGGCGTGCCCAATCGGCGTAGGTCATTTCGGAGAGTTCACCGAAGTACGGCTTCGCGGTCTTGTTCATTGCCTCAATGAGTTCATCGCGGTGTGCGTCGATGGACTCCTGGTCGGAGCCGACCTCGTGAATGAGGCGTGAAGCGCGAGCAGAGGAGTTCTCAATCTCGTGCATGTCCGCATTCAGGTGGGACAAACCGGAGGTCATGCCACCGCGTACCTGTCCGGTACCGACCCAGCCATCACCGCCAACACCGGGGGTGTCCTTGAGCA
>CALIEP010000143.1 GCA_938022345.1 uncultured Actinomyces sp. | reverse complement strand
TCGTCTTGGCGGGCCGCCCCTACCACCTCGACCCCGAAATCAACCACGGTATTCCCGAGGTCATCATTGGACTGGGAATGGCCGTCCTCACCGAGGACTCCATCATCGACCAGCGCCTCGAGCGCCCTCTTCGCGTGCGTGATCAGTGGTCCTACCATTCGCGCCTATACGAGGCCGCTGCCCGCGTGGGCTATGAACCTGACCTCGAGATGGTCCAGCTCAACTCCTTCGGCTGCGGCGTTGACGCAATCACCGCCGACCAGGTTCAAGAAATCCTCGAGGGTCGAGGCGATGTGCACACGGTCCTCAAGATTGACGAAGTATCGAACCTGGGTGCCGCGAAGATCCGCCTGCGCTCCCTAGAAGCAGCGGTTGCAGAGCGAGGAACCATGGCCTCGGGAACGATCGATACCGCGGTGCACGAGGACCCCGCATCTGTTGCCGCGCGCGAAGAATCCGAGCAGGTCAAGGCTGGGCACATCGAAGCGCGAGCCGTCTTCACCGAGGAAATGCGCGATGCGGGATACGAAATCCTTGCCCAGCAGAGGGCGCCGATCCACTTCCGCTTCCTCGAGCCCTTGTTCAGGCGTGCGGGATTGAACGTGCGAGTGCTTGAGCACACGAGTCGCCAGACCATGGAAACGGGCCTGAAGTACGTCAACAACGACTCCTGCTACCCGGCAATCGTCGTCATCGGTCAGTTGATCGACGAATTCGTATCGGGGCGCGCAGATCCCGATAAGACCGCAGTCGGCATCACACAGACCGGCGGAATGTGCCGAGCAACGAACTACGCCGCACTGTTGCGTAAGGGTCTGCGCGATGCGGGATATCCGCAGGTCCCGGTCATTGCACTTTCCGGTCAAGGCTTGGAAGACAACCCCGGTTTCAAGATCGGAATTCGCCATATTCACAAGGCAATTCAGTCCTTCGTCATCGGCGACGCAATCCAGTCCATGCTGCTTCGCGTGCGCCCTTACGAGGCCGTGCCCGGAAGTGCGATGGAACTGTATCGCCGCTGGGATCAGATCGTGCGCGAGTGGGTCGTTAGTGATCGCTCTGAGACTTTGGGACGTGTCGGTCCGACGGGTCTCCTGACGGGGCGCTTGCGCTATTCAACGCTGATCAAGCGCTGCGTTGCTGAGTTTGACGCTCTGGAATTGCGTGATATTCCGCGTAAACCTCGCGTTGGCTTGGTGGGTGAGATCCTTGTGAAGTTCCACCCCGATGCGAATAATCACGCGGTCGACGTCATCGAGGCTGAGGGCTGTGAGGCTGAGCTTCCCGGACTCATGCAGTTCTTCCACAATTCGGTCGCGACCGCGGAGTGGGATTACGAGAATCTGGGGATCGACGGCAAACAGCGCAAGATCATGCCTATGGCTCTGTGGCTGCTCAAGAAGTATGAAATCCCAGTTCACAAGGCTTTCGAAGAGACAAATGGGAAGTTCGAAGCTCATCGCGATATCGAAGAGATGATCTCGCGCTCATAGGACATCGCGCGCCTTGGGAACCAGGCGGGTGAAGGCTGGTACCTGACGGCTGAGATGGTCGACATGATCGAACACGGATGCCCGA
>CALIEP010000142.1 GCA_938022345.1 uncultured Actinomyces sp. | reverse complement strand
AGTGGCAACGACCACGTAGCTGCAACCGAGCTTGGTCAGCATCTCAGAGGAGATATCACCGGTGAATGCACCATTGTAGTGGACAGAGATGTCCTGTGCGCCGTACTTAATCTGAAGATCATCGGCGTCAACAACGGTCTGCACGGTACGAAGATCGGTGAAGGGAGGAATCACCAAGACCTCGCAACGCGAGTAGTCAAAGTTGTGATCAGAAAGCTCCATGGCCAAGCCCTGGACCAGGTGATTTGCCTCGAGGTGATCGAGGTTCATCTTCCAGTTACCTGCCATCAAAGTGGTACGTGTCATTGTTCAGTCCTCCAGTACTGCAATACCGGGCAGAACCTTACCCTCGAGCAGCTCGAGAGAGGCGCCACCACCGGTGGAAATGTGAGAGAAAGTAGATTCGTCGAAGCCGAGGTTACGAACGGCCGATGCGGAGTCTCCACCACCAATAACAGTGAATGCGGTTCCTTCGCTCATTGCACGTGCTACTGCCTTTGTTCCCTCTGCGAATGCGGGGAACTCGAAGACACCCATGGGGCCGTTCCAGACAACGGTCTTTGCAGAAGCAATTGCTTGAGAGAAAATCTCACAAGTCTTCGGACCAATATCGAGGCCCATCTGATCCGCGGGAATCGCGTCAGCACTCACAACGGTTGCGGGTGCGTCTGCTGCAAACTCAGGAGCAACGACTGTGTCGACGGGCAGAAGAAGCTCGACACAGTTCTTAGCGGCGGTCTCCATATAGCCCTGAACCGTGGGAATATGATCCGCTTCGAGAAGAGACTTACCAACTTCGTAGCCCTTTGCAGCCAAGAAGGTGTAAGCCATGCCGCCGCCGATAACCAGCTTGTCAGCCTTGGACAACAGGTTCGCAATAACTCCGAGCTTGTCTGAGACCTTCGAACCACCGAGGACGACGACGTAGGGACGCTCGGGATCATTAACGGCCTTGCCCAAGGACTCGATTTCCTTGACAACAAGAAGACCAGCGGCGCTAGGAAGAAGCTTGGCAACATCGTAAACCGAAGCCTGCTTGCGGTGAACAACACCGAAACCATCGGACACAAAGGCATCCGCAAGAGAAGCAAGCTGTGCAGCGAAGGCTTCGCGCTCTGCATCGTCCTTCGAAGTTTCTGCAGCGTTGAAGCGAACGTTCTCAAGAAGAACGATCTCACCAGGCTTCGCGGCCTCAACAGCAGCGTGTGCTCCTTCACCGACGGTATCGGGAGCAAGAGTGACCTTGACGCCGGTCAGCTCAGCAAGGCGGTGCGCAACGGGTGCGAGCGAGAATGCGGGATTGACTTGGCCCTTAGGACGTCCAAGGTGGGCGGCAATGATCACCTTTGCACCTGCATCCAAAAGAAGCTTGATTGTCGGAAGTGCCGCGCGAATACGACCGTCATCGGTAATGTTCTGATCAGCATCGAGGGGAACATTGAAGTCCGAACGGAGCAGAACGCTCTTACCGGAAAGATCACCCAGGCTATCAATTGTCCTAATGGGAATCTCCTTAAATTAA
>CALIEP010000141.1 GCA_938022345.1 uncultured Actinomyces sp. | reverse complement strand
AGTGTTGGGACATGAGCTCATGCATGTCTACAACCGTGACATTCTGACTTCCTCCGTTGCGGCAGCGATGGCGGGCGTGGTGACCTCGATTGCTCAATTCCTGATGTTTTTCGGTGGTGGTAATCGTCGTGATCGTGAGGGCGGGGGACTGGCAGTGATTGGCTCACTCGTCCTTGCCTTGGTTGCGCCTTTTGCTGCGACACTCATCCAGTTTTCTCTCTCGCGTACTCGCGAATTTGATGCCGATGAAGACGGTGCTCTTCTGACGCAAGACCCGCTGGCGCTCGCTTCTGCATTGAAGAAGCTTGAGAGTGGAAACTCACAGTATCCCCTTGCGGCCACCCCGCAGACGCAGAATGTTTCGGCGATGATGATTGCCAATCCCTTCAGGGGAGGGGGAATTCGTAATCTCTTCTCGACGCACCCGCCGATGGATCAGAGAATCGCACGTCTCGAGCAGATTGCCGGTTACTAATGCCAAGCTTTGTTCAGTGTCAGTAAAGCTGATCAAGCTGAGCCGCGTAAGCTTGCGAGGCAACTGAATAGACGTATGTGGGGGCATCTAGCAGCGCTAGATGCCCCCACAGTGTTGCGGTCAGTCGATCTCTATCAACGGTAGTTAACAAACTGAAGTGCGACCTCGAGTTTTTCTCCCGAGGGGCCCTTGAGCAGTGCGATCACTGCCTGGAGATCATCACGAGACTTTGAAGAGACGCGAATTTCATCACCCTGGATCTGGGCTTTGACCCCCTTGGGTCCTTCATCACGGATCAGTTTTGTGATTTTCTTCGCAACGTCCTGTTCAATTCCTTCACGTAGGGGTGCAACCAGGCGGTAGATCTTGCCCGATGCCTTCGGCTCGCGATCCTTGAGATCAAGAGCTTTCAGGGATACTCCTCGGCGAATGAGCTTGGTCTGGAGAACATCAACGATGGCCATGACGCGTTCGGGAGTATTGGCTTCCATCTCGATTGCGTCTCCGCTCAGGCGGATCGAGGCGTCGACGCCGCGGAAGTCGTAGCGCGTTGATACTTCTTTTGCGGCTTGATTGACCGCGTTGTCGACTTCTTGGCGGTCTAATTTGGAAACAATGTCAAATGATGAATCGGCCATGACCATCCTCTCTTTGTGCTCTATGGCGCACTTGGGCCGCTCTGATTGGCGCGCGACCCGTTCATTCTGCTATTCTTCCACAGCACCGATTTTTTCGACGCATGGCAGGTTTCCAGAGCGGCCAAATGGATCTGACTGTAAATCAGACGCTTCGTGCTTCGGGGGTTCGA
>CALIEP010000140.1 GCA_938022345.1 uncultured Actinomyces sp. | reverse complement strand
CCACTGGAGCTCCTCATCACATGGGAAAGGATGGTCTCCCCACAGCGGCGATGATCCCGTGAAGGGCAATGCGGCCTCGGCCTCGGGACTGCCTAAGTGATCGGCAAACTCAGCCTCCGCAGACTTCGCTTGCTCAGCACAAGAGTCGGCAGTCTCAGCTGGCATAAAACCAACAAACATGTGCTTGCCCACCGCCCGCACAGCGACAACCTTGTGATGGTTAATCAACTGTGCGGATGCGGTAAAGCGCCCCTGCGGTGATGAAGTTTCGACCTCGCTGCCCTGGAAGAGGACAGAAAATGTGTTGGCGATCCGATGGATCGCATCTCCTTCAGGCATGGTTACTTCGGAAGAACGATGTTGACCAGCTGCGGCGCACGCACAATAACCTTTAAGGGCTCGCGTCCGTCAAGAAGCTTGACGATCGGAGCTTGTTCAAGGGCAAGGGTCCGCAAATCATCTTCGCTAATCGACACGGGAACCTCGAGCTTCGCGCGGAGCTTGCCATTAGCCTGAACGATGGCGGTCACGGTGTCGTCTTCAAGCAAGGACTCGTCTTCCACGACCGGGAAAGGCACTCGAGCAAGCGATTCTTCATGCCCCAACTTCTGCCACAGTTCCTCACAGATGTGCGGAGCAACGGGAGAGAGCATGAGAATGAGGGCCTCGACGGCAACGCGAGGGACACGATCAAAAGAGGTCAGGTGGTTGTTCAGAACGATCAGCTTGGCGATAGCCGTGTTGATACGCAGGTTCTCGTATTCAACGGTAACCTCGCTGATCGTCCGTGCCAGCAGACGTGCCGTCTTCTTGTCCATCGGCTCATCGCTAACGGTGACCTCGCCCGTCTCTTCGTCAAGAACATTTCGCCACAAGCGCTGAAGGAAGCGCTGCGAGCCGACAACTGCACGCGTATCCCACGGACGCGAAACATCCAGGGGCCCCATGCTCATTTCGTAGACACGGAAGACATCCGCACCGTAGGCGTCGTACATCTCGTCAGGCGTGACGATATTCTTGAGCGACTTGCCCATCTTGCCGTATTCGCGATTGACAGGCTGCCCCTTCCAGGTGAAGCCGCTTGTCTCATCGCCTTCGACCTCGTCAGCCGGAACGTACTGCCCGCGAGCATCGGTGTACGCGTAAGCCTGCACGTAGCCCTGGTTAAACAGCGTGTGGTAGGGCTCGCTATCGGGAACAAATCCCAGATCGAAGAGAACCTTCTGCCAGAAGCGTGCATAGAGCAGGTGAAGCACAGCGTGCTCGACACCGCCAATGTACAGGTCGGTGCCACCACTGATCTTGCCCTCACGCGGGCCCATCCAATAGCTCAGATTTTCTGCACCGGCGAAGGTCGTGGGGTTAGTCGGATCGGTATAGCGCATTTCGTACCAGCATGAACCTGCCCACTGAGGCATGGTGTTTGTCTCACGGCGGTACTTCTTGGGACCATCACCCAAATCAAGGGTGACATTGACCCACTCCTGAGCGCGTCCGAGAGGCGCCTCGGGTTCACTATCGGCATCGTCGGGGTCGAAGGTACGCGGTGAATAATCACTGATTTCAGGAAGCTCAATGGGGAGCATATCTTCGGGAAGTGAGTGCGCAACGCCATCCTCATCCCACACGATCGGGAAAGGCTCACCCCAGTAACGCTGACGACTAAAGAGCCAGTCACGCAGACGGTAGGTTGTTGCGGCGCGCCCCAGTCCCTTGGATTCCAGCCACTGCGTCATCGCTGCCTTTGCAGCGTCCTTATCGAGGCCATTGAGGCTGATTTCCTCGTTGGCTGAGTCAACAGCAACACCGTCACCGGTATAGGCGCCCTGAGTCAGATCGTGGGCAGTGGGATCCTCTGCGTCGCCGATGGTGCGGATGATATCCAGATCGAAACGCTGGGCGAATTCCCAGTCACGATCATCGTGCGCGGGAACTGCCATGATGGCACCGGTTCCATAATCCATCAAAACGTAGTCAGCGATAAAGACGGGGATGCGCTTCTGGTTCACAGGGTTAATTGCCCACAGGCCGGTGAAGACACCCGTCTTCTCCCCTGCGTCTTCTGCGCGCTGCTCAGGAGTCTTTGCTGCAGCTTGTGCACGGTAGGCGGCGACGGCCTCAGCAGGCGTTGCATAACCAGCACTCCACGCCTGGCGAGTCCCCTCGGGCCAGCGCGCGGGAATTTCCAGTGCTGCTTGGTCCGATGCCGATCCCGGGGTCGTGCCACCAAGGAGCGGGTGCTCGGGAGACCAGACGACGAAGGTTGCACCGAAGAGAGTATCGGGGCGCGTCGTATAGACGGTAAAGCCACGATCGCTCACGCCTTCGCCAACCGCAGTGAAGTCAACCTCTGCACCGTGCGAGCGTCCGATCCAATTGCGCTGCATGGTGCGCACCTTTTCGGGCCAGTCAATGGTGTCCAAGTCTTCGATCAGGCGATCGCCGTAAGCAGTGATACGCATCATCCACTGGCGCAATGAGCGCTTAAAGACCGGGTAGTTACCGCGCTCTGAACGTCCTTCAGCGGTGACTTCTTCATTCGCCAGCACAGTACCCAGACCGGGGCACCAGTTCACAGGAGCCTCGGAAATATAGGCCAGTCGGTAGGAGTCAATAACGCGTGCACGCTCACGCGGGCTCAATTCATTCCATGATCGAGTGGAGAATTCTTCTGGGAGCTCACGCTCTCCTGACTCAAACTGCGCAACGAGCTCAGAAATCGGGCGCGCGGCCCCCAGGCCTCGGCCATCGCGACGGGGTGCCTGGGGATCAAACCACGAATTAAAGACCTGCAGGAAGATCCACTGAGTCCAGTGAACGTAGTCGACATCAGTGGTTGCAAACGAACGGCGACGGTCATGAGAAAGGCCCAGACGACGCAGCTGGCGTCGCATGTTGGCGATATTTTCTTCGGTCGTTACACGCGGGTGTTGACCGGTTTGAACAGCGAATTGCTCGGCCGGAAGACCGAAAGCGTCATATCCCATTGTGTAGAGAACATTTTCGCCACGCATGCGGTGGAAACGAGCAACCGTATCAGTGGCGATATAGCCCAGTGGGTGCCCAACATGAAGACCCTTACCTGAGGGGTAGGGGAACATGTCAAGGAGGAAGAAGGGATCACGCGCGGCAAGGTCTCCAGCAAGATCACCTTCAGGATTATCTGCAAAGAAGGTCCCCCGCTCGTCCCATAGATCCTGCCACTTGTTTTCGATCTCACCGGCCAACTGTGCCGTATAACGGAAATTGGGCTCGCCTGTCGAGATCTCGCTCATCCTTGCCTCCATTTACCCTGAAAATTCGCAATCTTCAGGCTCGTTCTATGCCCTATATAGGTTAGTGCATTGGCGCGAATTTGCCTGTTTATTCCCACTAGGCAAAACCTGCCCGGGGCTTGACAATAGAGCTATGAGTACCGTTTTCGAAAAAATCATCTCCGGAGAATTCTCCGGACGCTTTGTGTGGGCCGACGATATCTGCGTCGCATTCGCGACAATCGAGCCGACAAGTCCCGGGCATGTCTTGGTGGTTCCGCGCGAGCCCGTCCCTTCATGGACAGCCTTGGATACGTCAACGTGCGAGCATCTCATGAAGGTTGCGCAGCTTATTGGACGCGCCCAAGAAGTTGCCTTTGGAGTACAGCGCTCCGGCCTGGTGATCGCCGGATTCGAGGTGCCACACACCCACCTCCACGTCATTCCTCTGCGTCAAGAAAGCGATGTATTGCTCAGCAATGCTGCGCCGGCAAGTGACACCGAGCTTGACGAGGCCATGGATAAGCTTCGTCAAGAGCTGATGAATGCGGGTTACAGCGCGCAGGTACCAGCGTCAATGAAGGCACTGAACTAGCCTCACGCAATTTGGCAAGCGCTACTTAGGCAGCATTCCCACTACAGAAATAAGGGCGGCTTCTTGGGCACTCAGCTCAAGACGTCGCTCTTTTTTCTCAGCCCCACTGCGAGTTTTATGCGGGTAAACGCTGAGCACAAGCTCTCCATTTTCACCACGTTCACGAACTTCAACTTGATCGTCAAGACCAAGTCCTTTATTTTCAATCGAACGCAAGCACACCGCGTCGCTGTCACTAAAACGCGCGATACACACTCTGTCCCCCGGGTCGACCTCGACAAGAGGAACCATTGCTAAGAGCTCAACACTGCCATCGGCAGAGGGAATCGGGTCTCCATGTGGGTCACGCACCGGGTGACCTAAGCGTTCATCGATTCGATTGAGCAGGCGGTCTGAGATCGCGTGCTCGAGAATTTCCGCTTCTTCGTGAACTTCGTCCCACTCAAAACCGAGAGCATCATGCAGATAGGTTTCGAGCAAGCGATGGCGCCTGACCACTTCCAGTGCACGTCGGCGCCCTTGCTCAGTCAAGGTGACTTTTCCATAGGGCTCGTGAAATGCAAGCCCTTCAGCAACCAAACGCTTGACCTTCTCCGAGGCCGTGGAGACAGCAACGCCGACACGCGAAGCAAGGAGACGGACCGCAATTCCGGCTTGCCCGTTCTCTTCAGCGCTCCAGATCGTCTTGAGATAGTCCTGAGTAACGGCATTCTCGCGTACTGAGCGACTATCGCTCATAAAAATGTCAGCTGCTTGCACTCCCCTAGCCTACCGCCTTGCGGCTTGAGAAAGGCAGAGTTGATTTGCGAAGTGCTCAAAACGTATGTATTGTTTTCTCCTGTCCCAAGGACACGCGTCATTAGCTCAATTGGCAGAGCAGCTGACTCTTAATCAGCGGGTTGAGGG
>CALIEP010000139.1 GCA_938022345.1 uncultured Actinomyces sp. | reverse complement strand
TTCCGCGCTCGGCCTTCTTGATGTCTCCGCCGGCTTCTTGGATCAAGCGGAGCAAGATGTTCTCAACGTCTTCACCCACGTAGCCGGCCTCGTTCAATGCTGTCGCATCCACGATCGCGAAAGGAACATCCAAAAGTCGAGCCAAGCAGCGCGCCAAGTGCGTTTTACCGGTTCCCGTGGGGCCCAGGAGCAAGATATTCGACTTGGTGCCGTACATATCTTCTTCGTTGCCAGCTTCGCGCGAACGCACGCGCTTGTAGTGGTTGTAGACGGCGACAGAAAGTGCGCGCTTTGCGCGGTCCTGGCCGATCACCCAAGAATCGAGGAATTCGAAGATTTCACGAGGCTTTGGGAGAGGAAGACCCGAGGGCGCACTCTGCGGTTCAGTGTCTTCGGCAATGATTTCGTTGCACAGGGCGACACACTAGTTGCAAATGTAAACGCCGGATCCCCCAATGAGCTTGCGGACCTGCTTCTGGCTCTTTCCGCAGAAAGAGCACTTGAGGGCCTCAGCTCCGTCGGTCAATCGACTCACGTATGCCTCCTGAAAAACTTCACCCAAATCGGGTCTTTTACTGAAATCTAGCCTAATTCACCCGGTGCTCTACAGCGAATTGACGCGCGGGATGCACAATGTAAGACAGGTCATTCAATGGGAACGGGAGAGAGCGCCAAAACGCTCTCCCCCGCACTTCCTTAACAGCGACTCAGTAAAGTCATGCAGTTGTTCACTAGCTGTGAGCCTTACGTGAAGACAAAACCTGGTCAATCAGACCGTATTCTTCAGCCTGAGCGGCGGTGAGGATCTTATCGCGCTCGATATCGCGACGAACCTCTTCGACGGGCTTGCCTGAGTGGGCAGCAAGGGTCTCCTCGAGCCACAGACGCATGCGGTCGATCTCGTCGGCAATGATCTGGATATCCGAGGCCTGGCCTTGCATTCCCTCCATTGCAGGCTGGTGAATGAGGACTCTAGCGTTGGGCAGTGCCAAACGCTTTCCGGGAGAGCCCGCGGCCAGCAGAACGGCGGCAGCTGAAGCAGCCTGACCCAAGCACACGGTCTGAACCTGGGGCTTGATGTACTGCATGGTGTCGTAGATCGCCGTCATTGCGGTAAAGGAACCGCCG
>CALIEP010000138.1 GCA_938022345.1 uncultured Actinomyces sp. | reverse complement strand
GCGGCTGAGATGACGTCGAGCAGCACCGCTGACCCGGCTGAGTCCAGTGAAGTTAATGCGCAGATTCAGGCCCTTGCCGATCTTTTGGCATCCGTGGATCCTGAACTGCGTATTGTATGGATTCTTCGAGAAATCGATGAGATGTCATACGAAGAGATTGCCAAGACACTGAACCTGACAGTTTCGACCGTCCGTGGGAGGCTGGCACGCGCCCGTTCTCTCGTCATACGCCTGATGAAGGAGTGGGCTTGAGTAACGCCAAAAACCTCTCAAATAAGGTCCGACACTCAGCAGCGTCGGTGAGGTCAATCGTACGATCCCATGAGCGGGATGATGCAGACACCCGCGAGTACCTACGTTTTATTGCTTCCCTGCACGAAGAATGGGACCGCCTGGAATCTGAAGGGAATGACTCGGTCCTGCCCCGTCGCACCCTAATGGAAGCTATTCTTGCTGAAACCCGACACGGTAAGCAAGTGGAGATGCCAGCAACGGATTTAGGTCCCTACAGCATGTATGAGTTTTCGTTGAGGGCGCTTATTCGCCGCGCTGTAGACTCAGTACCCGGTGCACGTTCCTTGCGTTCTTCTTTCGAACACGCACCTTCAAACGGAGAGCATCGCGATCTGGGGGTTCTGGAGGTTGTATCCTGCCGAATCTCGGCTCACGGTGCCGTTGAAAGCCTACCGCAACTGGCCCAACAAGTCCGCGAAGCCGTCCGCGAAGCCTGCGATAAGAACCTGGGAGTCTCCCCGACAGTCAACGTACATATCGAGGATATTCATCATGACGACTAACTTCTCTGCCGCTGAGCTACTTCGGCTGGTCACTGCCGTTCCCGGAGTACGAGGAATCGAACCTGGGCTGGGTAGCACCCTGAAAGTAATCGGTAGCCGCGTGCCGCAGGCCCGATTTGGCGTAATCGTTGAATCAGACTCGCGCCAAGCTACTATTGAGGTCGGCATTGATGGATCCAGGCCGGTCAAAGATATCGTACGAGATATCCAAGAGACTGTCATTCGTTCGCTGTCTCAAGCGCAGCAACACGATGAAGAACATTCAAACTCTCAAACCTTAGACTCAACCAGTAGCAATGACGACAATACCCCGCAGGTTAGGGTGAGGATCCAGTCCCTCCTGTAGGGGGTATACCTCAGAAAGCAGCGGAGCCCCGCACTGTACACACAGTGCGGGGCTCCGCCCTATTAACCCTCGC
>CALIEP010000137.1 GCA_938022345.1 uncultured Actinomyces sp. | reverse complement strand
ACCGAAGGGGTTGATGCGGGCGAAGGTAGCCAGCGAACCGATCAGACCAATGTTCGGGCCTTCAGGGGTTTCAATCGGGCACATACGGCCGTAGTGCGAGGGGTGAACGTCACGAACCTCCATGGAGGCGCGATCGCGAGACAGACCACCGGGACCCAGTGCCGACAGACGGCGCTTGTGCGTCAGACCGGCCAGCGGGTTGTTCTGGTCCATGAACTGCGACAGCTGAGAGGTTCCGAAGAACTCCTTGATTGCAGCAACGACGGGACGAATGTTGATCAGGGATTGCGGAGTAATAGAGTCCGTTTCCTGAGTGGTCATACGTTCGCGGACGGTGCGCTCCATACGAGCAAGACCGGTGCGAACCTGAGCCTGGATCAGCTCACCCACGGCGCGAATACGACGGTTACCGAAGTGGTCGATGTCATCGGACTCAACGCGGACCTCGACGGGCTCGCCGTGGCGGACGCCTGCGAAGGTCTTCTCACCTGCATGCAGAGCAAGCAGGTACTTCACCGTTGCAACGATGTCATTGATCGAGAGCACCAGTTCAGAGGTGCCTTCGGGGGAATCAACCGCGAGCTTCTTGTTGATCTTGTAGCGACCGACCTTTGCCAGGTCGTAGCGCTTGGGATCGAAGTAGAAGTTGTGCAGGAGCGCTTCAGCGGCCTCGACGTTTGCGGGCTCACCCGGGCGCAACTTGCGGTAGATATCGGTCAGCGCCTCTTCGCGGGTACGCGCGGTGTCCTTCTCAAGAGTCTCAAGAAGAATCGGGTATGCGGCGAACTGCTCGCGAATCTCACCTTCCGTCAGGCCAATTGCCTTAAGGAAGTGGGTTACCGACTGCTTACGCTTACGGTCGATACGCACGCCGACAGCGTCGCGCTTATCGATCTCGAACTCCAGCCATGCACCGCGGCTGGGGATAATCTTCGCGTTGAAGATTTCCTTGTCAGAACCGCGATCCGAGGTACGTTCGAAGTAGACACCGGGCGAACGGACCAGCTGAGAGACAACGACACGCTCGGTGCCATTGATAATGAAGGTGCCACGGGGGGTCATGAGCGGGAAATCGCCCATGAACACGGTCTGGGACTTAATTTCACCCGTGTTGTAGTTCATGAACTCGGCGGTCACATACATGGGTGCCGAGTAGGTGTAATCCTTAGCTTTCGCTTCTTCGACCGAGTACTTCGGTCGCTCCAAGCGGTGATCACGGAACGACAAAGACATGGTGCGTGCCACGTCTTCAATCGGCGAGATCTCCTGGAAAATTTCTTCAAGGCCGGAAACATCCGGAACATCCACGCGTCCAGCAGCCTTTGCGGCATCCACGCGTGCTTTCCATGCATCGTTTCCCAGTAACCAGTCAAAGCTTTCGGTCTGCAGGCCGAGCAGGTTCGGTGCCTGCAGGGGCTCGCGGAGCTTAGCGAAAGAAATGCGGTTCTTGGGCTGGTTGGCAGTGTTGGTACTTGCAGCCAACGGGGGTCCTTCCCTGCGTTTTCATTGCGCGCACACGCCTTTTAGCCCATTAACTGACACCGTCCACATCCGCCCAGCGCCTATTACAGCGAATGGGTACGGGTCACCTCGGGCACAATAAAGCGCAAATACTCATAATAGGCACACGAATATAGGGGTGCAATGTACGGACAAGAATATGTCCAACCTCACGTTCAGCTGACGCTCAGTCCAACTTCAGCCGTTGAGACTCTTCGCAGAACGCGGTCCGTGCCCCAAGTCGGGCTTGAACCGACGACCCACGGATTATGAGTCCGCTGCTCT
>CALIEP010000136.1 GCA_938022345.1 uncultured Actinomyces sp. | reverse complement strand
CTCCGAGCTCTGCGCTAATCAGCGGGCCTTCTTCCTATTGGGTTGGGCTTCATTTCCAAGGCGACGACCAGGCTGGACTGGCGCCACACGTACACCGTCACCGGTATGACCTTCACGTTCGCGTCGCTTCGCCACTAAAGCATCGTGTGCCTTGGTTGACGAGCGACGTTCTTCCAGCATAACCAACAAGGGCGAGGCAATGAAGATCGAGGAATATGTTCCGACGATCATACCGACGAACAGTGCAAGAGAAATATCGGTCAATGTGCCCGCGCCCAGAAGAATCGAACCGATGACAAGGATTGAGCCAACCGGAAGCAAAGCCACGATCGAGGTATTGAGCGAACGCACCATTGTCTGGTTCACAGCAAGGTTGACCATGTCGCCATAGGTGTAGCGATTCTGATCGTTAATCCCCTTAGTGAGTTCACGCACCTTGTCGAACACCACGACGGTGTCATAGAGCGAATAACCCAAAATTGTCAGGAATCCGATGACGGTTGCAGGAGAAACCTCAACGCGAGTAACTGCGAAGAAGCCAAGGGTAGTTGCAATATCGTGGAAGAGCGCAAAAATCGCCGCGACGGACATCGTCCAGGATCTAAAGTATGCAGCCATCAGCACTGCGACAAGCGTCAAGAAGATCACGAGTGATTGCGCAGCTTTAGCAGTAACATCGCGTCCCCAGGAAGGACCAATAGATGCAGACTGTACGTCCTTCGCATCGACCTTGTAGGCGCTTGCAAGTGCCTCACGAACCTCGAGTGTCTTTTGTGAATCCAAGGATTCAGTCTGAACACGGATGCCATCAACACCGACAGAGGAGACGCGAACTTCAGAAGCCAAGTTTCCCTTCTGAATCGCATCGTATGCGGGCTGCTGGGAAGTCTCAGAAAGCCCCGTCAAAGTGAATTGCGAACCACCGGTGAATTCGAATGAGCGGTTGAGCCCAAAAATTCCAATGAGAATCGCGCAAACGACGATCACAGCTAGGGCCGCGCGGACAAAAATCCGACGCTTCGGGACAATCCTGTAGGACTTCTCGCCCGAATAAAGGGCATTACCCCACTGGGCATAACTCATCATTGTTCTTCTCCTGCCTGCTCGGAAGAAGTGTTGTCCTCGGCTTCTTGACTCTCCTGTTCGGCCAGACGTGCTGCACGCTTACGTTCTGCCAGAGATAGCGGCTGGCCTTCAGCATTGGTCTCGGGAGTACTGCTGGCAGAACCAGCACCCGAAACAACCACGCGGCCGCGGCCGGCATAGGTAACCGCCGAACGGGCACCGAGGTGCTCGGGATCAAGTCCTGAGAGCTTATGTCCCCCACCGAAGAACTCGGTACGGATGAGCAACTCCATCATCGGATGTGTGAAGAGGAAGATCACGATCAGGTCGACAACTGTTGTCACGCCAAGGGTGAATGCGAAGCCCTGAACGCCGCCAACGGCCAAGATGTAAAGAACCACTGCGGCAACAAGGTTAACAGCATCCGAAACCAAAATGGTTCGCTTGGCACGATCCCAACCTTCATCGACAGCGGCGCTCAGCGGACGACCATCACGCACTTCATCTCGAATACGCTCGAAATACACGATGAAGGAGTCTGCAGTCACACCGACTGAAACGATCAAACCGGCGATACCCGCAAGCGACAGGCGGTATCCAACTGCCCACGACAATACCGTGATTACCAGGTAGGTCAAGCACCCCGCGACGACAAGGGAGCCAGCGGAGATGATTGCAAGGCCTCGGTACTGCCAAATCATGTAGAGGACAACAAGGACCAGACCAACCAAGCCCGCCCACAGGCCCTTCTCCAAGTGCTCGGAGCCAAGGGTTGCGGAAATCTGCTGCTCAGATTGGACCTCGAAGTTCAACGGGAGCGAACCGAAGCTCAGCTGGTTAGCAAGCGCAGCAGCACTCTTTGCAGTGAAGTTACCGGTAATCTGTGCGGTACCCGTGGGAATTTCAGCATTCATCGACGGCGCGGTGATGACCTGGCCATCCAGAACCACTGCGAAGTGATTCCGATCCGGCTTGCCGTAGTTCTTCCCGCTCTGGGTGTCATTGCGCAGATCGTAAAGACGCTTTGAAGCCTCGGCAAACTGCTTGGTTCCCTCAGCGTTGAAGGTCAGATCAACGCCCCACTCACCAGTGGAGTGCCCCTGAGAGTTCATGACCATTCCAGCAGTAGCTTTGGAGAGCTCCGAACCTGAAACGTCAACGGGACCCAGCAGGTACTTAATCTGTCCGTTTGAATCACATGCTGCATAGGGCTTATCGGCAGGGGCTTCTGTGCGGCCGCCGCGGGCGGTCGTGCAGTCAAGAGTGTACAGATCGTAAATAGCTTGCTCGGTTGCCCACTTCAGGTCTGAGTTGTTCTGAGGCTGTTCAGTGGGAGTATCCGAGAGCTGACCGTCTTTATTCTGATCAGCCAGTTCTTTTGCTCGCTCAGCACTTAGCGCGGTGCTGACAGTTGAGGGGCTTGCCGAGGCAGAAGGAGACGCGGACTCGCTAGGCGCTGCAGACACGGACGCCGAGGGAGTTGAGCTTGCAGAGGCCTCAGGATTGTTCACCTGCGTCTGGTCACTGGAATCGGTTGCGCTCGGAGTCGGGTTACTTTGTGACTGGGTGACCGCGGGAAGCATCGCTAGAACCGGACGGAAATTCATCTGCGAGGACGAGCGGATCAGGTTCAGAGTTTCCTGTGAAGGAGTACCCGGAATCGACACCGAAATATTCGAGGATCCCAGGGAAGAGATCTCGGACTCGGACACACCAGAGGCATCGATACGCTGACGAATGATATTGATCGCCTCGGTGATGTCGTTCTCGGTAACCTCGCGATCAACCCCTCCTGAAGCAACTGGAGTCAGGATCAACTGAGTACCGCCCTGCAAGTCCAACGCAAGCGAGGGAGAATACGAAGCACCTTTATTCGTCAATTTTCCGACAACAAGAGATGCTGTACCAAGAACAAAAATAAAGATCAGAGTAAATAGAGCGCGCCAAGGATGGCGCTTTTGAGTTGTCACGATGGTCTACCTTTAGTTCCCCTCGGGATCACTTCGTCTCGGCCGAGTCGTCCTGCGAATCCAAGCCAAGAACCGGCTCTTCTTCAGACTCGCCAGAAGCGTCGTCTTTCTCTGCATCAGTGCTCTGGAACGGAAGTTCCTCAGCCACGTCCAAAATTGCCCGCTGATCCCAATAAGTCTCGTGGCCACCGGGGGTCTCAAGAATGACGATCTCACCATCTTGGTCAACGAAACGACCCCAGAATCCAGAGCGCAGACGAACCCACGCGCCGGGGACCATCATTTCCTTACGACGTTCTTCAGCCTTCTTTTCCTGTTCAGCCATACGCTTTCGGGCGCGACTATTGAAAATAAACATGGCGACAAGCATCAGGCCGACGAAAATCAGGAACAATGTATTCACGATCTATCTTTCTTCTTGGGGCAGGAATGCATGAAAGCTATCCGCATACAGTGTAATAGGAAGCAGCGCATTTGGGTGACATCCCAATATAAAAACGAGATTACTCAAAGAGAGCAGATTCAGCCGGCGGCGTTAAACCAAGGTGTTTCCATGCTTTAGCAGTTGCCATCCGACCGCGTGTCGTCCTCAGGATGAAACCTTCACGAACCAAATAGGGCTCTGCGACCGTCTCAACGGTTTCTGCTTCCTCGCCAACAGTCACTGCAAGGGTGGTGAGCCCAACCGGCCCTCCCGCAAAGCGGCGGCACATTGCGTCAAGAACAGCACGGTCCAGACGGTCTAGGCCAAAAGCATCGACATCAAAGAGTTAAAGAGCACCTCGCGCAGCTTCAAGCGTGAGCTGGCCATTGCCTCGAACTTGGGCGTAGTCAACGACACGACGCAATAGCCTATTGGCGATTCGAGGAGTACCCCTGGAACGAGAGGCGATCTCATGGGCTGCTTTCGCATCAATAGGAGTTGAGAGAAGCTCTGCAGATCGTCGAACAACCATTTCAAGGTCTTCCGTCGAATAAAACTAGAGATGAG
>CALIEP010000135.1 GCA_938022345.1 uncultured Actinomyces sp. | reverse complement strand
CAATTTGGGCGACCAACATTTCAACCGCACGCCTCAATAGTTCGTAGGGACGCGTATCAAAGTGATCGACATCGAATAGGCAGTGCGCGCGCTCGGTAGACCAGCCGCTGGCTACCAGCGAGACATCACGGCCGGGACGAATCCCCAGATCAATCAGGGCATTGCACCAGTCATCCGCAGAAATCGTCGGCCCCAAAATGTAGGAATCAATCCGATTATCACCGGCAATTTGCCCAACTAGCTTACGGATCTCGCGAATTCCCGTCCCGCACGTGCGCGAGAGCAAGGGGATTCCCGACTCGCCCGCCGTATCAACAACCGCCTGCCTGAACTGCGAGACGAAGTTCAACGATTGCACATCGGGGCTTGCCGAATGGACGAAAGCAATGTTGCGCGCTCCCGCATCGCGAATGCGGTGCACGGCCTGAGTGCCGGCCTCGTAATAATCAACGTCGATGGACTGGATCGGTGCCCTAAAGGGTCCGGGCCCGGGAGTACCAACGAAAACCGTGGGAATCTTACTCTCAGCCACGACCTCCAGGCGGGGATCATTGAAGCGAACTTCCATGATGAACAGGCCGTCACACAGCGCGGTCTGCATGACTCGACGAAGCCCTGCCGCGCCTTCGTCGGCGGTGATCAGCAGCAGGTCGAAATCGTGTTCGCGCAAGAACTGCGCCAAAGTGATCAGCATGTAGTGCTGGGCTGCCGCGTCCGCTCCCTCGTGGTAGGGGACCACCACTCCTAGGACGCGGGACTTTCGTGAACGCAAGGATCGGGCACCCGCATGGGGCTGATACCCCAGCTCTTTCATTGCAATTCGGACACGCTTTTCCGTCTCGGGGGAGACGGTTCGGCGTCCACTCATGACATACGAGACCGTGGTTTGTGAGACTCCCGCTAGTTTTGCAACGTCTCTGCTGGTTGGCTGACGCGCCATCTCAGGTCCTCCCGATATCTTGACAGGATCGCGTGAACAACTTATTGTGAGTTCCGCATCACATGTGCGGGCGTCGATGCCCGCAAATATTTTTTATCCGACGAATACGTATGCGTAATGAATGATACCAGAAAAATACCTGAAAAATATCATTAAACGAATACGTATTCGTTCGGTCAAAAAGGAGCACAGGTGTACACGAAGAAGCAGTACCCCGGCGCAGTTGAACTCTGCTTCGCGCACGAGTTCATCCGCATTGAGGCATGGGGGCGCAATGCGCTTCGCGTGCGCATCGGCCCCTCTGCAGACTTCCCCCAAGGACTAGGAGCCCTCGAAGCGGGGCCCGTCACCGGCCTCGGAACAAGCGCGGAAGAAGCAAAGGTCACCGAAATCCCCGGCTACGACCGTCCCGAAGAAGTCTTTTCCAACGGACGAATCAGCGTCGTCGCCAACCTTGACGGCGGAACCGGAATTGCCCGATTCCTTCTGGATTTCCACAAGGACGGCGAATCCATTCTGCGCGAAGCCCCTGAGCACTTCTGGTGGCCAGGTGCCCAC
>CALIEP010000134.1 GCA_938022345.1 uncultured Actinomyces sp. | reverse complement strand
CTTCCAGATCAATATCGATGTGCACGATGCGTGCGCGAGGCGCGAAGGAGTCCAGCTTCCCGGTCACGCTGTCATCAAAGCGCGCACCCAGAGCCACAATCAAGTCCGCGCGCTGCAATGCGCCAACCGCTGGAACCGTACCGTGCATTCCCGGCATCTTGAGGTTGTGTGGGTCAGAATCGGGGAAAGCTCCACGTGCGGGAAGCGTTGTCACAACGGGCGCGTCGGACAGTTCCACCAGCGTGCGTAGTTCCTCTTCCGCACGGGCCCGGACGAGGCCACCACCGACGTAGAGCACGGGAGCCTGGGCTCGCGCGATTTCCTCGGCGGCGCGAGCAATTTGGCGGGGAACGGGCTCGAATGCGGGCTCATAGCCGGGAAGCTGCAGCTCAACCGGCCAGTGGTATTCAAATTCTTCGACCTGAGCCGAACGGGTAATGTCAACGAGGACCGGACCGGGGCGACCGGTCGAGGCAATGTGGAAGGCTTCAGCCAGACGCTGAGGGATCTCAGCCGCGCGAGTGACCAGGAAAGAATGCTTTGCCAAGGGCATCGATGCCCCAACGATGTCAGCTTCCTGGAATGCGTCAGTTCCGATCAGCGACGCGCCCACCTGGCCGGAGATCACAACGATCGGGACCGAATCGATATTCGCGTCTGCGATTGCGGTCAAGGTATTCGTCGCGCCCGGACCCGAGGTCACGATCGCAACACCGACCTTTCCGCTTGCCAGCGCATAGCCTTGCGCGGCATGTCCGGCGCCCTGCTCGTGGCGAACCAAGATGTGGTGCAGTGACGAGCTCATCAGGGGGTCATAGGTGGGAAGAATTGCTCCACCGGGCATACCGAAAACGTCGGTGACGCCCAGGGCTTCAAGGGTATTCACAATGGCCTGTGCGCCGGTCATGACCTGGCGTTGTTCTTCAGTCATCATCAGCCTTCCAGTCGGTTCTACGCTTCCGCTTCAAGGAGCGCGGTTTGCGCCGCAATTCCTTGCGCGAATCATGGGGTGTTGGCATGAAAAAATCCCCTTCACAGGTGCGGGCGCGTTCTCCTCTGTTCCCGAGGCCGAATAACGCGTAGCGCAAGTGCGCGGGGATTGTGGCGTGCGTTCCATCCGACAATTCACACGGCAGGAATCGCACGCCTGGGTACGATGACCGAGACGAGAATTCCTGAAATGCGAAGCTTCATCACGCTTCTAACCGTACGGGCTTGCGTCAGCATCGGCCTTTTGATCTCACAGTGCAAGATAACTGGGACCTTGGCCTCAAAATCGAAAATTTGTCAGACGTGAGCTAACAGCAATTAGCACCATTTCCGCAGAATCTCGCGAATCGCCCATTTTGTCCTTTTCCTAAAGAGTCAGATACTGAAAATGGATAGAAAAAATCCTGATCACCAGACAATGGAGCCCTCACAGTGGAGATCTTATTTACCAAGCTTGCTGATCAGCCTGTCCTGTTCTTGTTCCTCCTCGTTGGCGTGGGAATGGCCTTTGGCCACATCAAGATCAAGGGCATCGGCTTGGGCGCCGCGGCTGTACTTTTCCTTGCAATCATCCTGTCCGCATGGGCTGAAACCTACGGAATTCACCTACGCGTCACCCGAGAGCTGGGCACGCTTGGTCTTGCGCTCTTCGCCTTCGCTATCGGCATGAACTACGGCGCTTCCTTCTTCCACAACATCAAGAGCGCGGTCGGACCAATTTTGGCCATGGTTGCCCTTTATGGCGTATCCGCGGCCGCCGGAGAAGTGATCG
>CALIEP010000133.1 GCA_938022345.1 uncultured Actinomyces sp. | reverse complement strand
GCATAGTAGGTGTCAGCATTGAAGTAGATCGTCAGGTCCCGGATGTTCGCTTCAATGATGTTGACGGCCAAGCCGATCCACAGTGCCACGCCCAACCAAATCGCATATTTGTGCGCTTTGTCCGGGTTGCGTTTGGCGTAAACCAAGACGGTTCCGGTCATGGTAGCGGTCAGGATCATGATTGCGTACTTGCCGAATGGGAACCACCCGACCATGGGAGTTCCATGGATCCACGCGTAGGGCATGAGCAAAATGCCGCCAACCGTCCATACTGCAAAGATCGTCCAGTTCCATCGGCGATTGATCTCGGCGACAAGGATTTGCGCGAGCAAGACCAGCAGCCAGATGAGATAGACCTTTGGGGTTCCAAGCTCCCAGAGGAAGAGCGAGTCCACAGCATTCTCCTTCGAACCTGTAACTAAGCTGAATATTTTCGTCTATCATAGTGCCTAAATCACCCAAATATGTGAGGTTTGCTACATCTTCTGCAGTGTGCTGGAACCACGTACAGCCCCGCATCCACGCGATATTGGCTCAATTAGTCCTCAAGGAGGAGGATCATGAAACGACACTCGTTACGCTTTGGCAGACTCTGCCGCCTCGGCCTCGTCACAGGAAGCGCACTCCTCGGCGGAATGTACGCATTCAGCCAGCTCAGCGGCAAAGCCACCCCCGAAGAACAGGCCTGGCGCTACCCGGGCGACGACCTCATCGACGCCAACTACGACAACGGCTACTCCTCCACCTACGCGATCACCATCGACGCCCCCGCCTACGCGGTGTGGCGCCTCTTCAAGCAGATCGGTGCGGAAAAGTCCGGTTCGTTCTCCTCCGAATTCCTCGAGCGCGTCTTCGCGCGACTCCCCTTCTTCAACTCTTACGAGATTCAAGAAGAGTTTCAGCAGCCCGATTCCATGATGCCCGGAGACATCGCCGCCTTCGATTTCCACGGCATGTCCATGGAGTGGGCGGACGTCGTGCCCGGCAAGTACATGGTCCAGTGGGTCGACACGAAGAACCCGCCCAAGGCACCCGGTTCCTATGCATTCCGCTTCCCCGGAATGAAGCACTTTGCGGCAGCGTGGTGCTTCTACATGGTCCCCTTGGAGGGTGGACGCACGCGCCTCATCAACCACTGGCGCATCGGCTACGAACCCCCCTCGCCCGCAATGACCGCGCTCAACTGGGTGAACATCGAGTTCATCGGCGGCTGCATGACGCACCTGCAAAACCTCTACGTCAAGCGCGTGCTTGAGTTCCGCAAGAAGCAGCACCTGACGGGTCGTTTCATGCGAGGCATGCTCGGCGGCCGATTCTTCAACAGTGAAACTCCGGCCGGCCGCTACGATGGCACTCCCCTCTTCGAGGACACCTACACCCAGTGGTTCCGCTACGGACGCAGCGCCCCGGCCGTCGCCGAGATCCGACCGCCCGTCACCGACGATCCTTCGTGGCCACCGACGGGCCCGGGCACGCCGTGGGAAAGTGAAGTTGATGCCTCGTACTTCGAAGGATGGAGCGAGCCCGCATTCTCGTGGGATGAGCAGATCCGCCAGAAGATGGAGCGCACTTACCTCACTGATTGGGGCAAGGAGCAACACTGATGGGCTCGATAACTCCCCCGGACTACCCGACCCTCTTCTTTTTCGAGGCCGGCGAGTGGTGGGATTATGCGATGCTCCTTGTGGTCATTGCTGCCCTCGCCTTCACTGCGTGGCTTGCGCAACGCAATATGTGGGTGGTCCTAGCTGTTTTCGTCGTCATCCCCGTTACGCTCACGATCTTTTGGTGGCCGCACTCGACGCAGGGCACGGCCTCGGCAGGCTGGTTCCCAATTGTCAAGCAGTACTCGGCGCTGGCGGGATCCCTGTGCTTGGTCGCTCTTCAAGTATTCCCGAGGCTGCGGCACAACCGTTGGTACCTGCTGATTCCGCCGGTGATCCTTTCCGTCAATATTGCCGAGGCCGTGGTGAGGGATTTCCAGTGCTACGGCATTCACGGGGTGGATCCTTCCCAGGGGATGGTCACCTGGGGAGGCCCGTGGAACATCATGAACGGGATCGCGGGCATTTTGAATCTGCTCGCAATCTCGGGGTGGATCGGGATCTTCGTGTCCAAGGGCAAGGAGCGCGCACTCGTCTGGGGCGACCTGACGATCGACTGGATCATCGCCTACGACCTGTGGAATTTCGCCTACGTCTACAACTGTTTGGCGGACCGCGCCTGGTATTCGGGCGTTGCGTTGCTGGCGGCGTGTACGATTCCGGCTCTCATGAAGTTCGGGCGAGGCGCGTGGATCCAGTACCGGGCCTACACGCTGACCTTCTGGTCGGCCGTGGTGCTTACCTTCCCGCACTTCATGCAGGACTCGATGTTCGCGCACCGCAGCGCTCACAACCCAACCGCGATGTTCATCATCTCGGCGGCCGCGCTGCTAGCAAATGTCTGGGTGTTCGGCCGCCATATGTATGTGATCGTCTCGAAGAAGCGCAATCCCTTCACGCAAGAAGTCCACGTCGATGAGCCAACTTACGTGGAATGGGTGCGGGACTTGGCCTCAGATGAAGACAAGGAGCTGATCGCTGCACGTTTGGGCACGACGCCCGAGAAGGCGGGGTTTGTGAAGGCGTCTTAAGATCGTGGCCGGGGCGCACGCGCCCCGGCCACTGCCTTATCAGACTCCGTCGACTCAAGCGACTTCCACCGTCGCAAGAGGAACAATTCCACTCAATGCATCCCCCAGCGCATCTTCGGCACAGTCAAGCTCGTAGCGCATCTGAAGGTTCATCCAAAACCCCGGGGTTGTACCGAAGTAGCGGGACAGCCGCATCGCGGTATCCGCCGTGATCCCACGCTTCCCATGGACGATTTCATTGATACGACGAGGCGGAACCCCAATAGCAACAGCAAGCTTGTGCTGCGTAATTCCGAAGCCCTCGATGAAGTCTTCCATGAGGACTTCG
>CALIEP010000132.1 GCA_938022345.1 uncultured Actinomyces sp. | reverse complement strand
CTTGGTCTCCCAACCTGATACCGGTTAGCAGGCGCTGTAAATCGCCGACATGCTGATTCGTTCGGGCGGTATTGACATCATTGTCATTGACTCTGTCGCTGCACTTGTTCCCAAGGCTGAAATCGAAGGCGAAATGGGCGACTCTCATGTCGGTCTGCAAGCCCGCTTGATGAGTCAGGCCCTGCGTAAAATCACCGGTGCTCTCTCGGCGACCGGAACAACCGCAATCTTCATTAACCAGCTTAGTGAAAAGATCGGTGTCTTCTTCGGTAACCCCGAAACCACAACCGGCGGTAAGGCTCTGAAGTTCTACGCCTCCGTCCGCATTGATGTTCGCCGAATTGAAACTCTGAAGGAAGCCGGGGCTCCCGTCGGTAACCGCACCCGTGCAAAGATCGTCAATAACAAGATGGCGCCGCCTTTCAAGCAGGCAGAGTTCGACATTGTCTACGGTAAGTGCATCTCCCGCGAAGGCTCGATTATCGACATGGGCGTGGAAACTGGCATCATCCGTAAGTCTGGCTCTTGGTTTACCTATGGTGATGATCAGCTCGGACAAGGCAAGGAAAATGTTCGCCAGTTCCTCTCGGATAATCCCGAATTGGCCAATGAAATTGAACAGAAGATCTTGGTTTCTTTGGGAATCGGCGTACAAGATGGCGAACTGACAGAGCCGACGGCGTCAGATGTCGATTACTCGCTTTAGGATGCTGGCTTCTAGTCAATGGTCCGTTATTACGACCCAGAGACCACATCAGAAGAGGATGTTCGTCCGCGCACGCGCACTAAGAGCCCGGCGGAGCGCCAGGCTCTTATGCGCGAGCGCAATGCTGGTCTAGAAGGACAAGCTGCATTCGAGGCTGCCCGTGAGGTAGCCCTTCGCCAGCTCGATGTTCGTGCCCGTTCACGAAGCGAATTAGAAACCGCGATAACCAGTCGTGGCTTTTCCTCTGAAGTGGCCGCCTCTGTTATCGAACGCCTCACTCAATTGGGGTTGGTAGATGACCTTGCCTTTGCGCGTGCCTTTTCGCGGGGACGTTTTGAAGCAGTTGGAAAAACAGGAGCTGCACTTCGCGTCGATCTTCATCGGAAAGGGATCTCCCCGGAGATCATCGATACCGTGCTCTCAGAAATCGGCGCCGATGAGCAATTTGAGCGGGCTTTAAACCTAGCTCAGAAGAAGATGCGATCGATGCCAAATTGCGATGATCAAGCTGTGCGTCGACGTATTTTCTCGATGCTCGGGCGCAAAGGATATTCTCCTCAGGTTTGTATACGCGTGCTTGATGCAATCGTCGAAGGGGGAGGCGATGAGTACTGAAGATGCTCTCTGTCAGGAACTGATTACTGATTTAAGCAATGCAGGCCTCACTGTTGCCGTTGCAGAGTCCTTAACCGGTGGTCTTTTGTGCGCGGCTTTCGTTCATGTGCCGGGTGCCTCAAATGCTGTGCGTGGGGGAGTCTGCACCTACGCGACAGATACGAAGCATTCGGTTTTGAAGGTGAGCGATCAACGCCTTGCACAGACGGGTCCCGTTGATGATGAAGTTGCTCGACAAATGGCACAGGGAGTTCGCACACTTATGGGTGCGGATTTTGGTTTGTCAACGACTGGCGTCGCGGGTCCGGGCCCTGCTGATGGACATCCTGCTGGAACGGTCTATGTGGGTTGCGCGTGGGAAGGCGGCTCGCGGCTACAGCGACTTGATCTGAGTGGAGACCGCGACCAGGTCCGACAGGGCGCAGTGATCGCCGCACTTGAATTATTCAGGGAAGTGCTGAAAGCGACACCAAATATCCATACGCGCTAGAATTCAACGACGATGAGTGTTGAAATGATGGACTTCCCGCGAACCTACGCGGTGCGCACCCTCGGGTGCCAGATGAATGAGCACGATTCCGAACGTATTTCGGGCCTCTTAGAGAAGGCGGGCTTGGTCCCCGTCGATCGTGTTCCTGCCGCAGCAGCGCGCGCAACTGACGCCGGAGACATGGGTGCAGACGTCATTGTTATCAACACCTGCTCCGTTCGTGAGAATGCCGCGACGCGTCTATTTGGAAACCTCGGGCAGCTCGCGGCAGTGAAGCGTGAACGCCCAGGAATGCAGATTGCAGTGGGCGGTTGTCTTGCCCAACAGATGCGTGACGGGATCATCGAAAAAGCTCCCTGGGTTGATGCAGTTTTCGGTACTCACAATATCGATGTCCTTCCCGCTCTTCTTCGCCGTGCAGAGCACAATCGTGAAGCAGCTGTTGAAATCGAAGAATCCCTGAAGGTTTTTCCTTCAACACTTCCTACTCACCGTGAAAGCGCGTACGCAGCGTGGGTCTCAATCTCAGTTGGTTGCAATAACACCTGCACCTTCTGCATTGTTCCTCACCTTCGCGGAAAAGAACGTGATCGCCGTCCCGGTGAAATTCTTGAAGAAGTGCAAGCTGTCGTTGATGAAGGCGCAATTGAAATTACCCTTCTGGGACAGAACGTTAACTCTTACGGCGTGAGCTTCGGTCAACGTGGTGCTTTCGCTGATCTCCTGCGAGCCGTAGGCACAATTGATGGTTTGGAACGTGTTCGTTTCACCAGCCCACACCCGGCGGCCTTTACTGATGACGTGATTGAGGCGATGGCCGAGACGCCAACTGTCATGCCCTCTTTGCACATGCCGCTCCAGTCGGGTTCGGACGCGGTCCTGCGTCAAATGCGCCGCTCCTACCGTCGTGATCGTTTCATGGGAATTCTTTCACGAGTACGCGCTGCAATTCCCGACGCAGCAATTACCACGGACATCATCGTCGGATTCCCTGGAGAGACTGAAGAAGACTTCCAACAGACTCTGGAAGTTGTTGAAGAAGCACGCTTCAGTTCCGCTTTAACTTTCCTATACTCTCCGCGTCCCGGTACCCCGGCAGCTGACCGAGAGGATAAGGTGCCACAGGACGTTGCTCTTGAACGCTACAAGC
>CALIEP010000131.1 GCA_938022345.1 uncultured Actinomyces sp. | reverse complement strand
CCCCAATGACGGAAAAGATGATTCCGAGGCATTCTTGGCTGCTTTGAAGCGCGCATCGGATGAGAACAAGACTCTGTATATTCCTCGCGGAACCTTTGAGTTTGATGGCCAGCTTGTCGTTCGGCATTCTCCGGATGATAACCATCAGCTGATGATCCAAGGTGCGGGCATCTGGTACACGAATGTCTTCTTCCGTAATCCGAATAAGGCAAGCGGTGGCATTGTTCTTGAACATACCAGTCATGACCTGCAGTTCCGAGACTTCTACATGTCGACTAATCTCAAGTCCCGTTACGACGAAGGGGCAAACTATAAGGGATTCCAAGGCGTCACCAAGAATTCACAGTTTGAAAACCTCTGGATTGAACACTTCGAGTGTGGATTCTGGATGGGGGACTATGTCAATGAAAATCAAATGCAGTACACAGAGAACATGCTGGTGGATCACTCCCGTATTCGCAATAACTTTGCCGATGGCCTGAACTACTCACAGGGAAGCCGGGATTCGGCCGTGCGCAATTCGAATATTCGCGGGAACGGCGATGACGGCCTTGCCTCGTGGTCGAGTCATGCACAGTCGCTGCCCCATGAGGCTGTCCAATATGTTTCAAATGCTCGTCACACCGACAATATCGAGTTCACGCACAACACGATCGAGCTCGGATGGCGCGCAGGTGGAATCGGTTTCTTTGGCGGAGCTGGACAGAAGGCAGAGAACAACCTCATCACGGGGAATTTTGAAGGTGCGGGTATTCGACTGAACACCGTCTTTGTCGGTCACAATTTCGACTGGAACTTGAAGTTAAACAAGAGGGCCAGCATTCAGCGCAACAAGATTGTGCGCAGTGGTACGCAGGACGACTACTATGGCGGACACCGCGGTGCCATCGACTTCCAAGAAGTTCAGGTTAACGGCCGCATTGCAGGCATTGATCTGAACGACAACATCATCGTGCGTCCTTTTGCAGAGGACGTTCGATCGGACTTCGCATTCAATTCCGAAGAGATAAAACTTCGCGGTATGAGAATTGGCAATAATCCACGTAGAGACTGGGATGGCTACGAGCCTCAGCATCTGGTTGTGAATTACGCTCGCGTCAATGGCAAGGTTGACCGAGGTATCCCTGAAAATGCGAATTATACTCTCTACTGGTGGGACGGCGATCGAGTGAATCCGGTCGATGGAAAGACCCATCGTTATTGGATTCCTAAGGCTGATGGTGTTCAGATCAATGACGGAATGGAATTCTCGTGGGAAGGCAACAAGAAGGTCTACAACTTTATCCTTGGTGATGACCCGCAGTACATGCCGACGTCCACTACTCGCTTCTTGGATGACTACACCTACCAAGGCGAGATGGCTCGATCATTCCAAGATTCTAGCCAGCCACAGACAGTGATCCGTTTTTGGTCGCATAAGTGAGGTGCGCGAGTAGCCTCGTCAAACCTTAGCTTTACTGCCCGCACTGCCCTGCAGTGCGGGCAGTGCTTTATCCATAGTGTTGTTCGTTCATCGGGCTAATCTCTGCATCAGATTTCGCGTTGCTTGAGCAGCAACCTTGTCCACAGAGTAAGCGCAGAAAGAAGTTATCCACAGATTTTGCATCCTCGTCCCGAGCCGATGAGACATCCTCATACCCTCGCATCATGGAGGAGCGACCTCCAGTGATTGCGAAAGGAATGATCCATGATCGGGAGGCATCCAATTATTCGAAAACGCTGGGTGCATCGTGCAAGAAAAGGAGCTGTTGCGCTGGTCTTTGCAACAGCAATCGGAACTCTCAGCGCACTGGCGTTGAATCCGCAGCCGGCGCACGCGCTCTTTGAAGGAAACGGCATGTATGTTAAAGGCATCGGAGCGCAATCTGTTGGAGGATTTTGGCTAGGCGCCTACACCGCACCGCACAACGTTGAGACGCGTTACCCGGTGTGGTGCACTCACATGTGGCGAGCAAACCCCAAGCCGCAGGACACCGCATCGATTACAGATTTGGGAGAGTCCAAGCGCTGGGGACCGGATGAGCTTGATCTATCGACCGCGCAAATGGCGTGGCTTCTTGATCGCTACCAGGACGACCGACACCAAGAAAACCGAGCAGCTCTCTCATTCCTGATTCACGCGAATTTTGAAGGAGACCAATCAGGAAAGAACACTCAAGATTCCGTCAATAGTTTGGTTGACGGCGTGCGCCGTCAACTGCCGCAAGTTTTCGAGAGAGCAAAAGATTACGTGCGCCAAGCAAAGAAATCTGCTGTTACAACCTACGAAAATGGAAGCGTAGAAACCCAGACTCCTCGCAGTGGTGTACTCAAAGACCTCGGCGTGAAGAATGAAAAAGGGGAGTGGATTCCGAAACTCAAACTCCACCTCATGCTCATTGGTCCTGCACGTTTCACTTCCACGGGTACCAGCCGATGGGATGGAGAAACGCAAGGAAATGCCCTCAATCTTGAGTGGGAAGCAACGGGTAACGGAACCGTGAAATGGGTAGTAAACTACGAAAACCCTGTGCGCTCGACACTCACGAAATACGGAGTTAACTCGGCAACTCAGGACACGGCCTCGTATGGAAACAGGCCGGGTGGTGATAAGGAAGAAAAGCGCCTCAAGGGAGGAACCTGGAAGGTGCTCATGGACTTTCAGCCAATGGGACGCTCACAAGTTGCCCAAACCAGCGTGAAGGACAATACCCTGAGCGATACCGTCACGGCATTTGCGGACCCCAATTACGGTGATGGAAAGTGGATCAATGATGAGCACGGGCCAATACCGGTCACATTCGAAGGGACTGCCTACGATCTGGGGAGCGAACCTCCAAACGAGCCTTTGGACGTGCGTTTCATCTCGAAGGATATGCGAGTTCTTGGTCGCGCAACGGTCGTTTTTCGCGGAGAAGGAGAGCGTCTGGTCAGTATTCCTCTTCCTGAAGGACAGGCAAAACCAGGATTTGTTTCTTGGGTATGGAGGGTGAGTAAAGAAGCGCAGGGACAATACGCTCCTCTTATCCACGCCGATTGGGCCGACCAGCTGGGTCTCGCTCATGAAACTCAAGTGATTCCATGGAAAATCCAGATTCACTCTGCCGCACAGCTCAAAGAAACCAATGGAAGCGACTTCTTAATCGATGATCTCTGGGTGAGTGGCTTCCCAGAAGGGCACACTCATTGGAGTGGTTCTGAGAGAATTGCTGCCGACACATCCCACATGCGTCATCGTCTGCTTTTCTTCCCTCAAGGCCTTGAGGTTGTTGAAGAAAACCG
>CALIEP010000130.1 GCA_938022345.1 uncultured Actinomyces sp. | reverse complement strand
CGGCCAGGGCGCGGCCCACCTAGGCCTCGTTCACATACATCTGTGCAGTATCGATATGACGGTATCCCAACTCGAGTGCATCACGAACGCCGTCATATGCGTCTTGACCGGTCAGTTTGTAGGTCCCAAAGCCAAATTGAGGAATAGAAGCGCCCGAATTTAGAGGGAGGAGTGCAATTGAGTGATCCATAAAAACTCCGATACAAAAATGAATAAAATGCCAAAAAAATATGCCCTGGAACACAGGATATGCCCTCGTGGTGGCGCTGCGACTTGCATAGCTTCAAATTTGGGTCTTAAAGCGTGAAAACCCCTTATTCTCTGCGTGTGTCAGTGCGAAAAGCTCGTTAGACTTTTTGACGTAGTTAGATATGCCGCGGAGGTGGCTGTGGTTAAGAAGCGTGCAGAAGGCGAAAGCAGAGCGCGAGCGAATACGCGTTCACGCCTGGTTGAGGCCGCCATTGAAATTCTGGTGGAGCGAGGTTTCGCAGGGACAAAGATTGACGAAGTCGTGGCCCGCGCCGGATTCACCCGTGGTGCCTTCTATTCGAATTATTCGAATATGGATGAGCTGTTGGAAGATGCATTTATTGCATACTCAACGCGGCTATTAACAGAAATGACGCAGGCCTTTGATTCAATCGAAGGGTCGCTCACTCTAGATCGCATTGTTGATACCCTCGACAGTCTTTCCGCACAGGGGCGTACGGCGTATATCCTCCTGATGGAATATCGCCTCTACCAAATGCGTCACCCTGATGCAGATGGAATTCCTGGAAATCAGCGCAACGAGCTTGCCGATTTCGTGACCCAGATGCTCGAATCCGCTTTGGATCGTATGGGACGCCGCGCACTATTGCCCACCAACATCATGGGAGAGATCCTCTCGATCTTCTACCTTGAGGCTTTGGGCAGTGTGAATGACTCCGCCGAAGCCAATCAAATGCCGATCCGAAAGATCATCGACGTGATCGTCTTTGGATTCTCAGTTCCCAAGGACAGCGAAGAACCAGTCGTTCAGGGGCTCGAAGGTACCGACA
>CALIEP010000129.1 GCA_938022345.1 uncultured Actinomyces sp. | reverse complement strand
ACCGTCACTCCCGAGGGAGAGGTCCACAGCTTGTACTCTCCCAAGTAAGGAGTTCCCGAGCCCCAGGTTCCCATTCCGTCAACGTTTGCAGCCAGGTAGGGGAAATTCGTCTGAACAAACTCAGAGGGGTTCGATCCATCAACACGCTGCTTGAAGACAGCCTGCCCCATATCGAGCTCATGGTTACCCATGGTCGATGCCAAGGGGTGCATCGTATTGAGGGCCTCGATGGTCGGGTTATCCTTCAGCGCACCCGAAGTGTAGGGAGATGCACCAATGTTGTCGCCCAACAGGGTGAAGCTTGAGTTCGGATTCGTCGCCTTTGCTTTCTTAAGGTAGCAATTCATCGCCGGAAGACCCGATTCGCTGATCTTCTTGGTCTTGCGATCCTTTTGCGGCTCAATGTGTCCGTGCACATCGGTCAGGTTGTACAGGTCCAAAGTGACGATATCGGAAGCTCCGCGATCCGTTCCGGCTGCGGGGGCCGGGTCAGGAGTCGCCTCGCTTGCCGAGGCCTCGGCAGTGGGAGTGGCGGCCGGAGCCTCCGTGCTCGCTTCCGCCGTGGGGGTGGCGTCGCTGGCAGGCTCCGCGAGCGCAGTCAGCGGGGTTGCAAAGAGCGCGAGTGCCGCACCGGTTGCAATCGCCACTCGTCTTGAAGTGGTGAACATATTGTGTGTTCCTCTCGTGATGGTTGGTGAGGGTCAGAGGGTCTTGCGGCGCAGCGCGCAACCGATTGCTGCCAAGGCTAGGGCTCCCGCAATCAGCGGGATGCTTCCCATGACACCGGTCGAGGCCAAAGTGGAGTGCTTCGGAGTTGCTGCAGATTGCGGGGTGGGTTGCGTGGGCGCGCTCGGGGAGGTGGAGGCCTGCCCCGAAGGCTAGCTGGTCGGTGCAACACTTGGGTTGTTGATCGGAGTGATGAGGTTCAAACCGATGATTTCAGGATTGTGGTCCGAGGCGCGGTAGGGGTTATCGGCCTCGAAAGCCAAGTAGGCGTTGTAGTTAGCACGCGAGTATTCGAATGCAATGCTCTCTTGCGCATTCACGGCCCACGACTTCACTTCAGTGATCAGCGGGTGTGCTACAGAGTTCGCGAAGACGTGGTCCATCGATCCCGAGCGACCACCATAGACATAGGAGGAGTCGCCGTGACC
>CALIEP010000128.1 GCA_938022345.1 uncultured Actinomyces sp. | reverse complement strand
GCAGGTAGAGAGAGGATCCTTCAGCACCCGGAACCCACTTTTCGTCCGCACGCACATAGTTGACGAGCGCACCCACGAAGTCCTCGCGGTCCAGCTCAGGCATGGCCAGACGCCAATTCGAGTGGTTCATGCGCGCAGCATTGAAGCCCGGACGGAATGTCCAAATGCTGCCGTCGGAGTGACGGTAGGCCTTGATACCTTCGAAAGCGGACTGTCCGTAGTGAAGGACAGCGGCTGCCGGGGAGAGGTCAAGAGGACCGAAGGGAATGACCTCACGCTGGCCCCATCCGGTTTCAGGCGTCCAACGCATGTGTGCCATGTGATCGGTGAAAACTGTTCCGAAGTTCAGTTCCTCCATGGCCTTTTCGTAATCCGCCTGCGGAGTCGGATTCGGGTTCTGGGTCAGCGGGAAACGACCAGCCAGTTCGTCTGCCGAAGGCAGAGGCTCCTCCCCCAATCGCTCCAATTCGGTGGGAGTATGCTGCGTTTCTGTCATCGTGTCCTCCTCAAAAGCTGAAGTAGCTTCAGAATATTCCCCTTGCGGGGGTCAAGCATGGGGTGGTCCGCCATCTGACCCGGTGAGGGTAGCTTCTGGTTCCCACGCCCAGGGCATGACTGCCTTCTGGTTCCCGTTCCCGGAGCTGACTTCGCGTTCCCCCAGGGTGTGCCGCGCTTTCGGGGAGCGAACACCTCTCGGTTCCCGTTCCCCCGGGCGCGGCCTCGTCAACGGCGAATCAGCGCGACCAAGTCATTGCCGATCTGCTCGGTCGTGCGCACCAAAGGATCACCGGCCGCATTCGCGGCCGCACGATTGCGCATGTCTTCTTCAATCGCGTCCATGATCGCGCGCGACTGATCGGCAAAGCCGAGGTGATTGAGCATGAGCGCAACAGAGGCAATGGTTGCGGTCGGATCTGCCTTGCCCTGACCAGCAATGTCGGGCGCGGAGCCATGAACGGGCTCGAACATTGAGGGATGCGCGCCTTCGGGGTTGATATTTCCCGAGGCCGAAAGGCCAACGCCGCCAGTGACGGCTCCCGCCTCATCGGTCAAGATGTCGCCAAAGAGATTGTCAGTAACGATGACATCGAAGCGGCCTGGATCAGTCACCATGT
>CALIEP010000127.1 GCA_938022345.1 uncultured Actinomyces sp. | reverse complement strand
CAGCCAGCGTCGGAGTTGTTCGTAGGGGCGAAGGTGGAGAAGGACCTCCATAATGCCGCGAGCTAGTCCAATTGACCACTGGCATAAATTCGTAATTTCTTGTTCTTGTGGAATCAGAGGATTCTCGGCATTGAGATACGAGTTCAGCGTTGTTGGGCTATTGACAGGAGTATCTCGCGAAAGGTCCCAGCTGATTCGGAAAGCGTGGTCTGCTGGTGGGATCAGTACTCTCGACTGTCGTGGCATTGTCAAGACTCCTTGGGTGGCTGTATTCATGGGAGAGACGCCTCGTCTTTGGGGCGGATACTGTGGAGTCTTGAGTAATTAAGTTGAGCTGTCAATCCAATTATAAAATGCTTGTGTATGCGAGATGTCTATTTAAGGGATGTGTGACCGGTGTGATTGTTGCTTAGTTTGGTGAATTTTTATATGAAAGTGAGGTCGCCAAGGTAGACGCATACGTCAGTGATGACAGAATAGGGACCTGCTCAATCTCAGTAAAAATTGAGAAAACGTGCAGTTACTCATGGGAAAACATCCAGATTTAGGGTTGTGAATAAGCTGTTATTTACCGTGAAAAGATCTAGGATTATGCATCCTTCGCATGAAAAAGTGGGCAGAGAAATCTCTGCCCACATCTGACATCTCCTAGGATTATGCGGTATGGCTTAAGCGTGCACGTGAATGCTCGTATTGGGTTTGGATAAATTCTTCGAGGACGGATTCTTCAACACGCCACATGCGCTTTCCTCCCAATTGGATTGCCGGTAGCTCTCCGGAATTCACCAGTGAGCGCGCGGCAGAAAGCGTAATGTTGAGTGTCTCGGCGACCTCGGCGAGAGTGAGGAATCGTTGATTCATGCCTTCAATCATGCCATTTTTCTCGGGATTTTTGGAGTCTATAAAGCGATTACTTTTGAGCTATTTGTGCAGATGAAAGCCTATTGATTCCGCTTCGGTGAAATCGAGCATGATCGATTAAGTTCGGACAATGTCACTCGTGTCAATTTGATTGCTGCCGCTTTGTTTCACTTAATGTCATTTCGTTCTTGTCTGATACGTCTTTGGGGGGATGCGGGTGCCTTAAGACAGTACGCACTTTCGTGCATAAACTGGTGCTATGCGAATCTATTACCCCGTTCTTGCTCGCGAATTGGAAGAGGGAAACTTGGCGCCCCGACCCGCCTACTGTGTCGATCCTTCCTCTTCGCTGCGCGGTGAAGATTTAGAACTTGCTGAAGACGATGCACGTGATTTAGCTGCTCTCGATTCCTTGGCGCTACTACGTGATGAACAGGGTGCACTCAGTCGGTGCATTATCGCTGCAGATATCGAGGGTATTTCTGTTGCACCCTACGATGGTGAGGTTGCTCAGACACAGCCTTGCGCTCCAGTTGAAAGCCATATTGCCGCCTACTTTATCGATCATCCAGATGCTTCAGAGAAGGTTCGTGCAGTCCTTGACGCACAGACTCAGGACGAGGCGGACGAAGCTGTCGCAAGCCTGTGGGATGAAAGCATGGAATGGTATGCCCCAGAAGAACGCGAGGACGTGATCCGTATTCTTCGTCAGATGCACTGACGGCTAGGCCCCTCTGATGCTTAGGGTTGAGCCTCGGCCTTCTTTCCATGTGACTTGAATTTGGTCTGCGATCTGCCGTGCCATCTCATCGACGTGACTGATGACGCCAATGCATCGATCGCTTTGGCGCAAGGCCAGCAGCTGTCCCATAACGATATCGAGGGTGTCGAGATCCAAGGAACCGAAGCCCTCGTCGATAAACATGCTTGAAAGCATGATGCCGCCGCTTTCGGCCATAACCACGTCTGCAAGGCCAAGTGCCAATGCCAAGGAGACATAGAAGGTTTCTCCACCTGAGAGAGTTGAAGGCGTACGCGTATCTTCAGCCTCATGATCGAAGATCACCAGGCCTAGACCGTTTTTACGCGATCGTGTTGGGTCCGTATCACTGCGCTGAAGTTCGTAGCGTCCGTGTGAAATCTCTGCTAGGCGTGGATTCGCAGCGGCGATCAACTCTTCAAAACGAGACATGAGGATCCAGGAACTAAGAGGTACTCGATGCACACTGGCTTGGCCATTTCCGCTTGCAAGCTGCGCAAGTCGAAGACGAGGATATCCTTCTTTGAGCGCCTGACCTAGATCGGCCAGCGCTGAGCGAATCTGGGTTTCTGAGCGGTGAATACCTTTTGCGAGTGCTTGGATGCTCGCCAGGTTGGAGCTGGCGCGGAGCGCTTCTTCTCGTGCGACTTCTCGTGCGTTTTCGCATGCATCAAGATCAGGGAGCTCTGCTGTCTCTAAGCCAGAAAAACGTTCCGAATTCAAACGCGCCTGAACTGTATGAAGTTCCTGGTGATAGTGGCGAATCTGCTGGCTGAGGCCCTCCAGCTGAGGAAGGTCTTTGAGCTCTTCGCGAATCTGATTGAGGTCTATATGTTCATCTTCATATCCGGACTCTGAGAGCGTGGTATTGAGGTATTGCTGATTGCTCTGGACAAGCTGTGCAGCCTGATCGAAGTCGTTGAGAGCTTGAGAAAAAGCGTCTTGATGATCTTGCTTGCGCTCAAGTGCCTCTTTCCACTCTTCAAGCGAGGCGTAGTCCGCCAGAGCTTGGGTGAGGGATGCTTCGTATGTGCTGATTTGAGCTTTGACTTCTTGGATTCGTGAGTTAATGCTTGTGAGTTTTTCTTGCGTTGATGCGTGCGCACGCAGGATTTCTTTTTCGCTCTCTGAAGTAGCTTCAAATTCTGCGCTCAGTGCCTGATAGTTTTCTGCCAGAGAGTTCAGCTGGTCAATGCTTTGCCTGAGGGTATCGCGTTGAATGCGTAGGGATTCGCTGTCTGATCTAGCTTGCTCATTGAGTGCGGCAATTTGCGCCACGCATTGCGAGCGTTGGGTACTGAGCTCATGAAGAAGTTGATCGGCTTCTTGGCGAAGTGCCTCAAGCTCATCGAGTTTCTGGCGACTCATTGTATTGTCGCTATCCGATTGTGCGGGGGAGGGGTGCGAGGTTGAGCCGCAGACGGGACAGGGGGTGTCCTCTTCGAGTTCGGTAGCCAGCGAGGCAGCAGTTTCTTGGAGCCATGTCTCGCGTGCAAGAAGAGCAGCGATGCCCCTTTCGCGGGCAGTTCGATGCGCTTTTTGGATTTCCTCAGCAAGACCGATGAGTTGAGCACGCAGTATATCGGCTCTTTCAGCCGCATCGACGCGCTGGTTCAATGCGTCGAGCTGAGCCGATGAGGAAGCAAGGACAGAACGCGCCTCTTGGCTGGCTTCAATTTTCTGCCTAAGTTCCGTTCGGGTCTTAAGCAGCGCATCTGAGCGCTGTTTCAGCTCTTCGATCAGTTGATGTTCCTGGGTTTCTTGGGCGGTCAAGCGATCATATTCCGCGCGCGCATCGACTAATTGCTGCTGCACGTGGCTTGCGCTGCTTACCTTTTCATACTCAGCAAGAAGTTCATTCTTTCCCGCGGATAATTCGGCATGGGCCTGAGTCGTATCGAACAGCGCGCCATCCATCCGCTTAGGGAGCGAGATGAACTTTTCTAAAGCGGACGAGGCCTGGATGAGTTTTGACTGTGCAGAGTCGAATTGCTGCAGGGGAGCTTTGAGAGGCTCGAGGCTTCGCAGATGTGCTTCCTTGACGGTGAGGGAATCAACCTGACTTTCTTGTGAAAGAAGTGCGGCCTGCTGGGCGGTTAACAGCTTGTATTCATTGAAGCGTTGTTGAAGGTCTTGGGCTGCACTCAACTCTGCGTTTCGTTGGTCAAGGAGGACCTGAGCAGTCTCAAGAGTGCGCTGGGCATCATCGCGCTGTTTCTTCAATAAATCATTCAGGTGCCCGCTGAGCCTGAGCAGGTCTGCGTTTAGTTCTTCATATTCACCGGTACTTTCAAGTTTTTCGCTCAGCTTCGTGAGCTCATCGGAAAGAGACTCGCCCAGGGAAGAGTCGGTGATCTGGCTCTGTAGCATTCCCAGAGCACTCAAAAAATCGCGGCGTGTCCGCGTGATGGATTCATCTGCTGACTTTGCTTCTTCGACAAAAGCATTTTGAAGATCTTGAAAATACTGGGTACCGAAAATATCTCGGAGAATTTTCTCTCTATCCGAGGATTTTGCACTGAGGAAGCGCGCAAATTGTCCCTGTGGAAGAACAACAGTTTGTAGGAATTGTTCCTTTGTTAATCCGATGAGCGAGGTAATCATTGATTGCGCTTCGGGGATGGAACGGCTCAGGGCTTCGAGTGTTGAAAAACCAGAGAGATCCGAAGGGCTGGGAGTTACCTTTTCAAAAGTCACTGTTGCATTGACCGGGGTTGCACGTCCCTCTTTGATGTACTGCGGGGTTCGGCGAACTCGGTAAATCCCTGCAGAGACTTCAAAAACCACTTCCACATAAGAGGGGTCATTGGGGGCGCAATACAGCGAACGCAGTCGGTTTTTTGCCCCGTCGTTCCCGCTTGCGACATCTCCATAGAGTCCGAATACGATGGCATCGATCAGTGTCGATTTTCCAGAACCGGTTGCTCCGCGCAAAAGGAAGAGTCCCGCGTCGGTGAAACGCTGGAAGTCAATAAATTGACGTGAAGCAAATGGCCCGATCCCGCTGAGTTCCAAAGTGAGTAGCTTCATTGGAGGTCTTCTTTCACCTTGCTCACAACCTGATCGATAACGCTGCTTTCTTCTGCTGATACCGGCTGCCCACCCTGTTGAGAGAAAAAGTCTGCAAGGGTTGAACGAATATCCATTGTTGCGAGGTCGCCTTGAGGCGCAGCCAGGATCGGTGCATGTGCTGGCACGTGGATGATCGAGAGCGCGTGTGGGTATGCTGCGCGAAGGCGGGAAACCATTGACTGAGGTCGTGCATCATCGGTAACGGTTAGGGACACGTAGGATTCCCGATCAATCTGTGCTGCTTTTTCGAGAAGAGAATCCATTGAGCCCGTGAGGACAACAAGGGGATGAGCAGATGGGATATTAACCGTTGAAAGCGCAAGAGGTATTGAAATACCAGAAATCTCAACCCTTTGAGTATTCGGCGTGAGCTTTTCATCTTCCGGATGAGTATCAATGATGACAGCGCTTTTGTCCCCAGGAGCTTCTGAAAATGAATAGGCAATGGGCGAACCAGAATACCGAATAGGCACCTGAGTAGAGGGGATAGCTTGAGGCCTATGTAAATGTCCTAAAGCAACGTAACTGAGCCCAGGAGTTGGAGCTTGGGGATCGCCACCAAAATTTTCGAAGGTTTCGGCTGATACGGAGGGGACTCCACCAACTTCAATGTTGCGTTCCGAATCCGAAGGCGCAGCGCCGACAATGAAGGCATGGGCCATCACCACAGCTGGGCGCAAATCCCCTTCACTGCGTCGTTGCTTGAGATCAGTGCCGATACGCCGCATTGCTGCATCCATCACCGCCTGATGACTGCGTTCAAGCGGCTGATCAGTGTGGGATAACGCCGAACGGACCAAATCTGGTTCAATGTAGGGGATCGGGTAGACCAAAACTCCTAGATCACCACCGATACCGTGGTATTCGCGGGCGGTGCCGATGTCTTCAACACGCGTACACACCTGGATATTTCCGTGAAGGAAGCGCGAATACATTCCCAGACGCGCCGCGGAATCATGATTTCCTGATGTGAGTAATACCTGAGTGATGGAGCTGAGTTCTTCAAGAAGGTTCATCACTTCATTGATCTGGCCGACGGGAGGAATAGCTCGGTCATAGACATCGCCAGAGATGAGAACCAGCTGGATATTCTGCGTCTTCACGGTATCGATGAGCCAGCGACAAAAAAGAGCGCGTGCATCGCCTAAATCTTGACCGTGGAGACTACGGCCAAAATGCCAATCGGAAGTGTGAAGAATTCGCATGTGCCTAGTATGAACTGCCCCACCGGCATTTCGAGTCACTTTGGAGGAGCACCAGAAAATTCCACCTCAAAATCAGCGTGCAGCCTTCGAAACGCGCATTGCTCCTGCAACCGCGTCCAAAAGGCGACGGACGGAAGCCACTCGGGAAGTACGCCTCTGGCGTTCTGCTTCGGCCTCGGAAGGAGAAGGAGGAAGACCGAAGGGCTCACGCCCCTGTGCCCAGGCATCCAGTGCGCATGAGGGGGCATCCTAGAGGTGGGTGCACAGCGGGAGGCACCACTGCGCAGCCTCGGCGACATCGGGGAAAACGCCAAGCACATCGTCGGTATCGACATGCCCGAGTCCAAAGGAACGCACACCGGGGGTATCAACAATCCAGCCACCACCAGGAAGCTCGAAGGCTCGCGACGAGGTCGATGTGTGGCGACCTCGCCCGGTGACCTGATTAACCATTCCCACGCTGCGCTGGGCCTGGGGAATCAGCGCGTTGATGAGCGTTGATTTTCCAACTCCGGAGTGGCCGACCAGAACGGAAAAATGCCCGGCTAGAAGCTCTCTTAAATCGTCAAGCCCCTGATCGCCAGCCGCAACCGAGGTCACCACTGTTATCAGATCAAAATCCGCATACGCGCGAAGAAATTCTTCGGCTGGAGCAAGATCAGCTTTCGTGAGGCAAAGAACGGCACGCATCCCCGCTTCGTGAGCGGCAACCAAACAGCGGTCAATCATTCCCATTCGAGGAGGAGGATCAGCCAAAGCCGTCACAATCACCATAATCTGTGCGTTTGAAACGATAATTTTTTATCCCTTTTGATCGGGAGCATCCTCAAGAGAGCGGCGTAGAACGCTGCTTCTTTCCTCTACTGCAACGATCCGGGCCAAAGTGTCAACGCGGCCGCTGAGATCGCCGGTTAAACGGACACGATCACCAACGACAACGCTTCCCTTTTTGAGTTCGCGGGCAAGAACATAGCGCAGGTCGATATCCTCATAGCGAACCAGATAGCGGCCACGGTCAATACCGATCACCTGGCCGATTGGCTTGTTGCCCCAATCAGGGCGAACTTTTGTACGTGGACGCGAGCGCTTCCCGGGGCGAACCTTTACGCGCGGGTCATCGGTGCAGATATCGCGTCTAGACATGTGCGCCTCGATTCTCCATCATGCTCTGCCACATAG
>CALIEP010000126.1 GCA_938022345.1 uncultured Actinomyces sp. | reverse complement strand
ACAACGCCGGAAAGCCCGTCAGAGCACAGGAGCCAGCGATCGCCGACAATCGCCTCGCGCATGGTTTCATCGGGGGCGACATCGGCTTGGGAATCACCCAGAATGCGCATGACGACGTTGCGCTGAGGATGGTGTTCGGCCTCTTCGGGAGTGATTTGACCGCTATCAACCAAGTACTGAACGAAAGAGTGGTCGGTGGTGACCTGGGTCAGAGTGTCCCCGCGCAGAAGGTATGCGCGCGAGTCGCCGATGTGGACCATCGCGAGTTTTCGGCCCGAACGCAAGATTGCGATGCAGGTCGTTCCCAAACCTGCGAGTTCAGGATCGTGTTGCGAGCGCTCGGAGAGTTCTTCGTGAGCGTCCATCAGGGCATCGCGAAGGAGCGGAAGAAGAGATTCTGCGGGGTGATAGTCGGTGTCCAGAGGAACAAGGTGCGCCATCGCGACCGACGAGGCAATATCACCGCACGCAGGACCGCCCATTCCGTCGGCTAAAACCAGTAAATTTGCGCCCGCGTAGCCAGAATCTTGGTTATTTTGACGCACCAAGCCGACGTCGCTGCGAGCGGCGTAGTGGAACTCGACGGGCTTGGATTGGGGCATGTTACTTCACCAATTCAAGGGTGGTTTGGCCGATTCTGACGATGTCCCCAACATTTAATTCCCGAGGCGAAGTTAGTCTTTCGTCATCTACGAAAGTTCCGTTTCGTGACCCTAAGTCTTCGATCCACCACTGACCATCTGCAGGGGTGAGCTGGGCATGCTGGGAAGAGGCGTATTCGTCTTCCAAAACGAGAGTTGACGAGGGAGAACGCCCAATGATGATGGGGGAGGCGCCCAGGGGGATGATTGTTCCAACGAGGGGACCGCCGGTGAGAAGCAGGTTGCGTGGAGCTGTGCCGGTCTTTGCGCGACGAGACTCACGTCGTTTGCGATCCGCGTCCTTTCGGCCTTTTCCGCGTGGGGTCACCACAGTGCCGAAAATATCTCGGCGCAGGGTTGAGACCGCTCCTAAGACCAGGAGCCACAGGAATACGAGGTATCCCAGTCGGAAGAGGGTAAAGGTGAGATCAGAAGTCACTGGGCATCCTCACTTTGCGGGTGTGTCCAGAACAAGATGCGGGTGCGGCCGATGGTGATCTGGTTTCCGTCAAGAAGGGTCGCCGCGTCGATGCGGTGTCCTTCGACGAAGGTACCATTTGTCGAGCCCAGATCGGTAGCAATAACGCCGGTTGGGGTGATACGAAGTTCCAAGTGACGGCGGGAAACTCCCGAATCGGCGACGGTAATGTCGGCCTCGGTCCCGCGGCCAATGACGGTGACGGGTTCAGTAAGAAGCCACTTCTCTCCGTCGACGTCAATGATGGGGTGCTCGGGTGAAGGTGACGAGGCCGTGGCTGGGGCCGCTGCACCGCGTTCGTTGCGTGCCTGAACCTTGAGCTGGCCGGTGAATTCGTCGCTATCTTGTGTGAAGTCGATGGAGATCGGCCCCAGAAGTGAGTAGCCCTGAGACTGTGCGTAGTCGGTGGCTTGCTGAACGAATTCGTCGGAAAGAATATCGAGGTCGCCCAGTGCGTTCATGTCCGCAGGCGCCATACGAATAGTGAAGTGATTCGGTGCGATTGCGCGGTCCGTTGACAGTTCTTGAACGTGGTCGTCCATCGCGCGTTTGAGTGCAGAGGTAACGTCAACGGCTTTGATCCCCGAACGGAACACACGAGAAAAAGCACCGTTTACGCCGCGCTCAACGGCGTTTTCAAAACGGTCAAAAATGCCCATAGTCGTGTTCTCCTCATTCCCCGCGCGGTGCCGCGACATATAGCCTTACTGGCGGGTTCTCTGCCACAGTTTACCCATTGTTGTGCCCTTGGGGGGTTGCGGGCTAACCGGAGGACCGATAATTGTTCCTTAAATCGCGCGGGAGTGGGGTCACAATAACCACCCTCATCGCCGCAAACACCAATTGTTCCTTAAATCGCGCGGGGGTGGGCCTTAGTTACTTTTCTCCCACAAGCTGTCTGGCGAGGCGTGGGGGAACCGGTCGGAGTTCGTGATCATTTCGCTTAGTCGATCGGTGACGGTGTCCATCGCGTAGCGGATCGCGCCGAGGATTACTTCGCGTCCTCCCAGGGTTGAGGCGGTGATTGTCGGGGGGAAGGGGCATACTTGGGCGCAACGTTCGATCAGGCGCGGCAGGAATAGGTCTGCGTGGGAGGCGAATCGTCCGCCGATGACGACGCACTCGGGTGCTGTTGCGAGGATCATGGCCTCAATCCCCAAAGTCAATAGATCGGCGTATTCTTGCACGGCTCGTAAAGCCGTGGTATCTCCGCTTTTCGCGAGGGAGAAAAGCGTGTCTCGTGCGGGCTGCCCGTCGGGATAGAGAGTCGAGGAGAAGGTTTCTTCCTCGATTTCGCGCCACCTTAGTTTGGGTAGTTCTCCGATCAGGCCTGCACTTCCCCCGTACCCGGCGTGGATTCGCCCGTCGATGACAGAGGCCGCGCCCGTGCGTTGTCCCGCCAGGATGTAGAGGACGTCGCTGATGTTCGCGGCGGCCCCTTTCCAGGATTCCCCCCGGGCCCCGAGGGCGCAGTCTCCCAGAGAAATGACCCTGGTGTTGAGCGAGGGGCCGAGGCTGTCAGCGAGGTTGAGTCCTTGCCATCCCGGCATCCCCCGGCCGCCGAAGTATGCGACGGTGTTGTTGTCGATGACTCCGGGCGATGCGACCGCGCACACAAGTGGTTTATACGAGTGTGTCGCTAAATTCTGGGCGAGGCGTGCCGCTACGTGTAGTCGCTGCGACGCGGGGGCCTGTTCGTCAATGGGTACCGAGTCTTCGGCGAGAATATCCCCTGAGTATGTCGCGCGCATCGCGCTGATGTGGTGAGCACCGATGTCGAGGGCGAGGATCGAGGTTGTTGAGGGTTTGAGGCGGAAGTAGGTGGCGGGGCGCCCGATGCTGCGTTGGCTGGGGGCGTACGTGGGTTCGAGCCATTCAAGGGTTGTGAGGTCTGTGATGACGGCCTCGATGGCTGGGCGGGTGATTCCAGCTTTCGTGGCGAGTTGCGCCATCGTGTAGGGCTTGCTGGCGCATCGAGTGATGAGGGTGAACATGTTGTGTCTGCGCTGGATGCGTCGTTTCTGCGCCATCTTGGGCCCCCTTGTCTGCCTTGTGTGGGCGGATCGCTTGCACATTACTAAATATAGTATTATAATTATGTGTGTAGTTGAGCTCTCGCGGGATGGTCGATGATGCCCCATCTCCCGCGAGGAGCGGGAAGGGAACTGTGAAACAGTCCTCAAGGATGAGTCGCCAACGCAGGACCGAGTGGCGAGTTGGATGCCTCTTTGTCGCCCCGGCCTGCGCGGGTTTCATCGTCTTTTACCTTGTCCCCATGATCCGAGGGGTGCAGATCAGTTTCACTGATTGGGATTTGTTGACCTCCGCGCGATGGGTCGGGTTGGATAACTACCGGGCGCTGCTCAGAGACGAGCACTTCGGGGGTGCACTGGTCACGACCCTGATTTACGTCATTGTGAACATCACAACTCAGACGATCGCAGGGCTCGGCATCGCTGTCCTCATGCAGCGTATCAGCCAATCAATGGTAATCAGGTCCCTACTCCTCGTGCCCTGGCTCGTGCCCAACGTTACCGTCGCGGTGATCACCCTGTTCGTTCTAGACCCGAATGTCGGACTCGTCAACCACTTACTCTCGATGATCGATACGGGACCGATCGCGTTCTACGGGAATCCGCATCTGGCGATCTTCACTGTCGCATTGGTGAATTCGTGGCGGAACATGGGCTACACCGCCCTCCTTATTTTCGCCGGAATGCAAACCGTCCCCACAATGGTGTACGAGGCCGCACAGCTCGACGGGGCTTCGGTATGGCGCACATTCCGCTCGATCACGCTGCCGCTAATCCGCCCGATCCTGGTCATGGTCGTCGTTGTCTCGATGATCGGTTCCTTCCAGATCTTCGATACCGTTGCAGTTGCGACAAAGGGCGGGCCGATTGGGAAAACCCGGGTCATCTACTTCTATATCTACGAGAAAGCCTTCCAGCAGGGGCAAATGGGGTACGCGGCGGCAATGGCGGTCGTACTCCTCCTCATCATCCTGGTGATGACCGTCCTGCAGCTGAAGGTGACGCGAGCAACTGAAACGGACTTGGACTGAGCATGGGTACACCGACACAGAAAAAACTCTGGCGGATCCGGCCGGGAAAGATCGCGGGATGGACGGCGCTGATCCTTTTGGTGATCGTTACGCTACTCCCCTTCGTGTGGGCTCTGAGGACAGCCCTCACGCCCAACGCCGACATCTTCAATGGCGACTACTCGCTCATTCCGCGCAACGCATCGCTCATTAACTTTAAGCGGGTCCTAGGACTGGTGTCACCCGAAGAAGACTTGGCCGCAGGCGGAGCGGGCGCCAGAATGTACTTCTGGCTCTATCTGCGCAACTCACTGATCTTCACGGCACTGCTCGTACTCGGCCAGCTGGTCACGTCAACAATGGCTGCCTACGCCTTCGCGCGCCTGAGGTTCCCCGGCCGAGACATCATCTTCACGATCCTCCTGACCGGAATGATGATCCCACCCATCTTCATCGTTTTACCGAACTTCGTTCTGATCAATAACGTCAACCTGCTCAACACGTTCCCGGGTCTCCTCGCCCCCTATTTTTTCGTCAGCCCCTTCGCCATCTTCTTCCTGCGGCAATTCCTCTTATCGATCCCCAAAGAGGTCGAGGAAGCCGCGAAACTTGACGGCGCGGGATACTGGCGCACGTTCGTGCGCATCATCGTCCCCATGAGCGCCACTCCGATCGCAACAGTCGGAATCATTCAGGCCGTATTTGCCTGGAATGAATACCTCTGGCCCCAGCTGATCGGCAAAGACCACACAGTACGCCTGCTAAACGTGGCATTGGCCGTCTTCCAACAGGCGTCACCTTCAACGCGGCCCGACTGGGCGGGCTTGATGGCCGCCGCAGTACTCCAGGCACTCCCCATGCTGCTCCTGCTGCTGGTCTTCGGCCGTAAGCTCGTGAGCTCGATCGGACTGACGTCGGCGAAATAAAAGTTTTATCCTACGCAGCAATTCTACTCGAAGGAGAGAGAACACAATGAAAATCTCATTCAAGAACACGGTCGTGCTGACCAGTGCGGTGATGATGTTGTCGCTCGCCGCCTGCACCCCCGGTGAGCTCACCGAGGGAGGCCAGTCATCGGCGGGAGGGACAACGATCACCTACGCCCTCTGGGATCCCAACCAGAAGCTCGTTTACGAGAAATGCGCGACACAATTTACAGAAGAAACGGGAATTCGGGTCAAGATCGAACAGTCCGGATGGGACGACTACTGGCAGAACCTATCCCTCGCATTCAATGGCGGGACAGCGCCCGACGTATTCACCAACCACGTCGCACACTATCCGGAACTCGCCAGCAAGGGGGTCCTGACCGACCTCAATACCAACCTCGCGAATGATCCGGTGGACTTCAACCAGTACACGGGAAACCTTGCGTCCCTGTGGGAACACGACGGCAAACGTTACGGTATTCCGCAGGACTGGGACACGATCGCTCTGGTGTACAACGTCAAAGACATCCAGGATGCCAACGTTGACCCCGACTCCCTGAAAAACCTTGAGTGGAACCCGCAAGACGGCGGCTCTTTCGGTCGGCTGATCGCACACCTGACCATCGATAAGAACGGCGTGCGGGGCGATGAAGAGGGCTTCGATAAGAACAACGTCGAAACCTACGGATGGGGTCTCGAAAGCGGCGGGTGCGTTGTCGGACAAGGCCCCTGGTCGTGGCTCGCCCTATCCAACGGATTCAACTACCTGGACAAGAATCCCTTCGGAAGCAAGTATCAGCTGGACGATCCCAAGCTCGCCGAGGCCCTTACCT
>CALIEP010000125.1 GCA_938022345.1 uncultured Actinomyces sp. | reverse complement strand
CGGTTCTTGGGCGACGCGCTCAACGACGGCCTCGTTAATGAGCTCGCTTACTGCGCTGCTTGTCGTGGTTTCGGGATCCTCGTGGGTGACGCTTGCATCTTCGCAGGGCTGGAGGATTGCGGTCCCCATCGCCTGTGTGATTGTTTCGTGTACCGTGTGGGGCGACCAGATTGGAGCGGGTTTCCGTTCGCAATCTCTCGGTGCTCTGGGTGCGGCGCTGCTTTCTGGAGTGATCGCCTCGGTAGCGGTGTGGAAACTGGGTAAAAGCGCAGATCTCAGTCCGATCGTTTTGCCCGGGCTTGCGGCCTATTCGGGACTGACAACCGCTGTTGCAATTCTCGGTATTTTTACGGGAATTGCTGTTGCTTTGGTTGTGATTGTTCTGGATGGTTTGATGGGCGATACCGAATGGGCGCGGCCGACGATTGGTGCGATTGCGCGTGGGAGTGCGAAGTTCCTCATGGCCTCGCTACCGGTGTACATCATGTTCCGAATCGGTGGAATTTAATCCAAATTCAGTTCGCAGATGGGGGTGTGGCCGCTTAGGCTGGAGTCATGTTCTCCATTCCAGAAAACCTGCCCCTAGAAATCGCTCCTTTGGCTTGGATGCTCGGCCCGTGGAAGGGCTGGGGAATGCTCAGCATCGACGAAGGTGATGACCAGCCGATTTATGAAGAGGCAGAAGGCACGATCTGCGGAAAGCAGATGAAGCTCGTCACGCGAATCTACTCTGCAACTGCCCGCGAAAGTATCGATCCGATTTGGGATGCGGCTCGCGGTATTGCGGCGCTGGACGTTGGTGAACTCATGCGTGAGGAAACTTTGTACGTCTCATTGCTTCCCGGTTCCGGCGTGCTGCCCGAACCCGGTCACTATGAAACCCGTGAAATGGTTGCGCAGGGTGCTCAAAGTGATGGTTACAGCGCTCGTTGGGTTGGTCGTTCAATGGGACCGCGAATTCAGATGGAGACTGATCTGCTGATTCGTGACCCTAAGGTTGCAGACTTTGAACGTTTTTCGCGTATGTATGGCCTGGTTGCGGGCGAAATGCTCTGGGCGAATGAGCGCCAGGGAGATGACCATGAAAGTCATGTTGAGCTTTCTGGACGACTCATGCGCGTCGATGAGATCGAGGAAACTGAGCAGAAGGATGACGAGTAAGTGACGCAGAGCGAAACGCAGTGGAAGTCTCCTCTGGCGACGCTTCCAGGCGCGGTCGCCCTTGAAGACGTAGAAGGCGATGTCGCTTTTGGCGTGACTGCTCACTATGGTGATCCCTCTGGGGAACAGTGGGCCCTAGAGGCAGGTCGAGCAATCACCGACCGCTGCGATCTTGCCGTTGTTGAAGTATCAGGTCCCGATCGACTGACGTGGCTGACCTCAATATCAAGCCAGGTTTTGACGGGAATGACTCCCGGAGAATCACGCGAACTGCTGATTTTGAACCCGCAGGGGCATATTGAGCACGCATGCGGTGCCATCGATGATGGGGAAATTCTATACCTCATCACCGAGGCCTCTGATGCCCAGGCGCTTGCTGATTGGCTCAACTCCATGCGTTTTGCGCTTCGTGTCGAAGTGACAATTTCACAGCGCTGGTGGTTGCTTGGAAGCATAGGGGACAGTGGGGTTTCCCAGTGCGATCAGGTTGCGCTGACATGGAACGATCCTTGGCCGGGAGTCGTCGATGGGGGAGCTGCGTATTACCAGGGGAAACACCCGGGTGAATCTCTTGCCTTCCACATCCACCTTGTTCCACGAGAGCAGGCCCGCGAATTCTGGCGCATGTGGAGTGAAGGTGCACCGAAACGTCGGGCTGCGGGAATTGCAGCATGGGAAGCAACGCGGATTGCAGCGTGGCGCCCACGTCTGGGCCATGAGACGG
>CALIEP010000124.1 GCA_938022345.1 uncultured Actinomyces sp. | reverse complement strand
TCTCGCGTGAAGAAAAATCGGTGGGGATGGAACGTACTTTCGAAACCGATATTCGTGATAGAGCACTTCTCGATCAGTTCATTACGAAGGCCTCTCACGAATGTGCGAGGAGGTTGCGTGCGGGAAATTGGCTCTGTAAGCAGGTCGCAATCAAAATGCGCGGAGCGGATTTTTCGACCATTACACGTCAGCAACGTCTGAGAGTTCCTACGGATTTAGGTCGAGAAATTGCTGTGGCTGCTCACCAACTGTTTGAACGGGAAACTCTTCCAAGCGGGGGAGTGCGCCTATTTGGCGTTCGTGCTGAGGGCTTAATTGCGCGCGATGAGGGATTCGAAGTTGCCCTTGATCAGGATGAACGCCCTCAAGCGGCCGAGCGCGCTATGGATAAAATCCGGGGAAAATATGGTGCAGGCGCGATATCGCTTGCATCACTGCTTGAAGAAAACAAGTAGGATGGGACTATGGCACTTTCGGATTATGAGAAGCAAGTTCTCGAAGAGATGGAGGCGCAGTTTGGCTCTCAGCCAGCCTATTTCAATGATCATTCACGTCCGAATGTCAATGCGGAGCAGCAGACGGGTCGTTTGTCGCCGCGTAAAATCGCCGCTGGCGCACTGATGATCGTTGCTGGTCTTCTGGTCTTGATTGCTGCTGTGTCTCTTGGCTATTCGGTGATCTCTCTGATAGTTGGAGTAGCCGGCTTCCTCTTGATGGTCGGTGGCGCTTGGTATGCGCTCACTGCGAAGGGAAGTTCCTCGAGTTCGGGCAAAAAGCGAAGCTCCTTTATGGAACGTCAACAAGAACAGTTGGATCGGCGTTCGGACGATCGCTAATTCTTATTGCTTCGATTCCTGGTGACATCGTCACCAGGAATTTTTTTATCCCTCCCGAAGGCAGGGGCTAAACCTTCATTCCTATTTTCCAATGAGTCTCCACTTTCCACCATCGGTACTCGTGGAGACTCATTTTCTGCAGAAAATCGCTATTTCTGAGATTTTTGACGAGAAACGCTGAAAATTTCCCCCACTTTCCTCCACCTTAAATTTTCGTTGGAATATAGCAGATTTATTGCTA
>CALIEP010000123.1 GCA_938022345.1 uncultured Actinomyces sp. | reverse complement strand
CTGGAACTACCCGACTTGGGCAGCAAGGGCGCTTTGTTCTCGACCTTCCTCATGTGGCTCTTGGCTGAGCTCTTCGAAACTTTGCCGGAAGTGGGCAACCCCGATAAGCCGAAGTTGGTCTTCTTCTTTGACGAGGCTCACCTGCTCTTCACCGATGCCTCGAAGCAGTTCCTCCAGGCGGTCGTGCAGACAGTGCGTCTGATTCGTTCCAAGGGAGTGGGAATTGTCTTTGTTACCCAGTCCCCCACCGATGTTCCCGACGAGGTTCTGGCTCAGCTGGGTTCACGCGTTCAGCACGCACTGCGCGCGCATACTCCAAACGATGCTGCAAACCTCAAGAAGGCAGTCTCAACCTTCCCGACCTCTCCCCTGGATCTGACTGAGGTGTTGACTTCGCTGGGTACCGGTCAGGCTGTCGTGACGGTTCTGGATGAGAAGGGACGCCCGACCCCGGTTGCTCCGACCATGCTGGACGCACCTGCCGCTGTCATGGGCCCGGCTGATCCCGGTGTTGTCTCTTCAATCATCAATTCCTCGCCGCTCCTGTCGCGTTACCGTGACGCGGTCGATAGCGAATCAGCATTCGAATTGATGCAAGCCCGTCTTGCAGATGCCGCTAAGGCCGCAGAGGAGAGGGCGGCTGAGGCACAGCGTCAACTTGAAGAAGCGAAGGCACAGAAGGAAGCCGAGAAGCAGGCAGCGAAGGAAGAGGCAGCGCGCCAGAAGGAACTCGAGCGCTTGCAGCGCGAGGTCGAGAAAGCCGAAGAGCGAAAGCGTCGCGAGGCTGAAAAGGCAGAAGAACGCCGCCAGCGTGCAACGCAACGCGTCATCGAGTCCACGGTGAAAACCGTGGGAACGACCGCTGCTCGTTCACTCACCCGTTCGATTCTGGGCACACTGTTCAAGTAAATTCGAAGTTTTTCGGGCGCTTCTGACACTTTATCGACGACCTGTCACAACTCCTGTCGGGTATTTCACCTCACGGCGCGAAAGGGAATGAAATCGATAAGAATGGAGTTGTTAGAAGTGATGACAATGGTGCGTCCCTTATGGGGCGCATATACAGATAGGTTTTAGGAGAACAATATGACTAAGGCACACCCCGTTGTTGCAGCAGCTCTTCAGCAGGCTCTCGTTGATTTGACCGATCTGTCACTTCAGGGCAAGCAGGCACACTGGAACATCGAAGGCCCCGGCTTCCGTTCGCTCCACCTGCACCTGGACGAGATCATCGATGAGGTTCGCCTTGCCGCTGATGATGTCGCCGAGCGCATGGCAGCAATTGAAGTTGCCCCCGATGGCCGCGCAGCGACCGTCGCAGCAACCTCGTTGGTTGACCCGATGGAGCCCGGCTTCCTGCCCACCGATAAGACCGCTCGTCAGTACGAGGAGCGCCTGCTGGGCGTCGCTGAGCGCATCAAGGCAACCCTAGATCCGGTGGATGAGCACGATCACCTGTCCAACGACCTGCTGACCGGCATTGCAACCGGCCTGGAGAAGCAGGCCTGGATGCTGCGCGCAGCAACCAAGGATCTCAACTAATTAATTGAGTCTGGCTTCAGCTGGGGGCGCCTCTTTGGAGGCGCCCCCACTTTTGTCTTCTCAGGGCTATTCCCCTTGAGACACGAAAAAACTAAACTATCGAGTACCGGGATTCCCCGAGTTCAATGGAGGCTCGCCATGTCCACAATTCCTGCCACGAAATCAAAGACAACAACCCACATCGGGACTGCGATTTCCTTCGTCATTGCGGCCTCGCTCGTCATCTTTTCGTTGATCACCGGTACAGCAACCGTCATCTGGGTGTGTATCTTGGGCGTCCCGACACTTGCGTGGGCAATTTATCGACGCTCCTGGCTTGCAGCAGTGCTTGGATTGATTGAAGTCTTCTGGATCTTCATCGTCCTTGCACTGGGAGACCTGATCTACGGAAGCGCAATCTAGCCGCGGAGAAACTTAGTTTCGCCCGAGCTTCTCCGCCAATTCCCGCGCACCCCACTGACCGGGCGCGCTCTCGCGGCCACTCACGGCCACGAAAGAGGCGACTCCTCCATCTTCAGGTTGAGTCGCACGCGTCTGGCGGCCACACTCACCCATCGCTAAGAGGATTGACGGGGCCGACACGTACTCAGCCGCCCACCTCTGGACCAATTCAACATTGAGCGCGTCACGCTCCGAATTGGCCAAAACCGCAAGCTTTGCAACATCTGCACCCAAAGCTGCCATGGTTTCCAGAAGCTCTCGCATGATCTCCGATTCGGGAGTCACCTCGAAGTCATGGAAGGACATAACGACCTTCGCACCCGCAGCGTGTGCCTTCTCGGTCAATGCAGGCGCAGCCGGCGCCATTTCCACATCTACCGCGTCCACTCCGCACTCAGCCAGCAGCTCAACGATCTGGCCATAAACCCGCGTTGAAACTTCAGTATTCCCGCCCTGAGCAACTGTGCGAACAGTAGCCAAAACAGGAACATCCGAAGCCCCCAAGATCTCTGCCGCAGACCTTGAAATTTCTTCGCGGGCCTGGTCACTCAGTTCCTCGCCTGAAAGCCCCCTAAGAACATCCAAGTAGTCCACGCGCCACTCGAACATATCGTGCGGCTCAGATGCGGCGGCCTCGATCTGTTCAAGGACTCCACACACGTCCCCCGCCATCAGAGGAACAATGAAAACTACCGGCTGCCCGGCGCCTAGGAGCACTCGGCCTCGTGGAGGAATAGCACCCGCGGGGTCAAGCAATCCCGCGCCCACACCTGAAGGCGCAACGCCGTAGGCCTCGCCCAAATCACTGCGTCCAATAACAACAGGCTCCATGACGTCCCCTCTACTCAGCAGCCCTTTAGTAGCCAACTTCTGCATGATGAATCGACGCACGCTCGGCGTCCGTCAAATAACGGTGTTCCAACCAGCCGTCAGGCAGGTGCGGGGTCTTCTCTCCCCCAGCGCGCCCACGAGGCCCACGCGCGGCCTCGGGAAAATCTTGATCAAGATCCAAATCGGTCAGGCGATCGCTCAGTTCATCAAGCGTGGAGACCATCCCCAGCGCGTGGCGCTGCGGCCCACCCACCTTGAAACCACGCAGGTACCAGCCGATATGCTTACGCATTTCGCGCATCGCGCGGTCCTCGTCGCCTTCTTCTTCCACGCACCAGCGCGCGTGGGTTTCGATGATGGCGGCAACCTCGCGAAGGGACGGTGCTGGGAAAGCCGGCCTCCCGTGGTAGGCGGCGACGATATCGCGGAAAATCCACGGACGCCCCTGAGCGCCTCGGCCAACCGAAATGCCGTCGCACCCGGTCTGACGTAGCATCTCCATCGCATCCGTGGCCTCGAAAACATCGCCGTTACCGAAGACCGGAATATCCAAGGCTTCTTTGATGCGGGCAATGTAATCCCAATGCGCTTGGCCCGCGTAATGCTGGGTTTGCGTGCGCGCATGAATGGTCACGGCTGCAGCACCAAGTTCTTGAGCGATCTGCGCGGCCTCAAGGCCGGTCTCGTGCTCGCTATCAATTCCGATGCGGATCTTCACCGTCACCGGGATCTCGCGGCCACACGCATCCCCGCTGACCTGCGCTTGGGTGACAACAGCTCGCAGCAGGTCGGTGTAGAGATCCCGTTTCCACGGAAGCGCTGCTCCCCCACCCTTGCGTGTCACTTTGGGGACGGGACAGCCGAAGTTGAGGTCGATATGGTCGGCGAATTCGCCTTCGATCATGATCTGGGTTGCGCGCGC
>CALIEP010000122.1 GCA_938022345.1 uncultured Actinomyces sp. | reverse complement strand
CACACCTTGAAAGACGGCTCATCGAACAGCAACTACAGCCAGATTCCTGCGGCCCTTGCGGATCAAAACCAACCCGCCAGCAAGCAGATCATCAGCACTCAAAACTGCCTCTTCATCTTCTACCTTGACCTTATTGACATAGGCTCCGCCACCTGCGAGGGTACGACGCGCAGCACTGCGCCCCTTCTCAAGGCCGGTCTCTACAAGAGCGTCAACAAGAGTCGCCCCCAACGGAAGTTCCGCACGCGGAAGGTCACTGGTTGCCGCAGCCAGAGTTGCCTCGTCAATCGACGAAAGGTCACCGGTTCCCCACAGCGCCTCGGTCGCAGCCTGCACACGCTCAAGTTCGTCTTGACCATGGACCAACGCAGTGACGCTGGCAGCCAAGGCTTTCTGTGCAGCACGCTGATGCGGGCGCTCAGCGACCTCAACCTCAAGGGCCTCGATCTCTTCGTGAAGGAAAGTGAAGATCTTCAGAAAACGAACCACGTCGTCATCGGCAACCTGCAACCAGAACTGGTAGAAGGCGTAAGGGCTCATCATCTCGGGATCGAGCCAGATCGCACCCCCCTCGGACTTGCCAAACTTTGTTCCGTCGGCCTTAGTAATAATGGGCGTCGTCAACACATGGGTATCAGCGCCTTCAATCTTATGAATCAGGTCGACGCCACCAACCATATTGCCCCACTGATCATTTCCACCGGTCTCAAGGGTGCAACCATAGCGACGGAAAAGTTCAAGGTAGTCATTTGCCTGAAGGATCTGGTACGAGAATTCCGTGTAGGAAATACCCTCGTCAGAGGCAATACGACGCGCAACAATATCTTTGTTGAGCATGGTGCCAACACTGAAGTACTTACCGATTCCACGCAAGAGATCAATAGCGCTCATCTCTTGCGTCCAATCGAGGTTGTTCACCATTCGCGCTGCTGCGGGCCCCTCGAAGTCAAGAAAACGAGAAATCTGCGCACGCAAGCGATCTGCCCAGCCCTGAACAACTTCGGTGGGCTGGAGTTGACGTTCACCACTTTGACGCGGGTCGCCAATCTGGCCAGTTGCACCACCCACGAGCGCGAGCGGACGATGTCCCGCGAGTTGCAGGTTACGCATAACGATCAGCTGAACAAGGTGACCATGGTGAAGTGAAGGAGCTGTCGGATCATAACCG
>CALIEP010000121.1 GCA_938022345.1 uncultured Actinomyces sp. | reverse complement strand
GCCTGAGGATATAACCGGCTCCCCTGACCGTATGAATCATGGGTTCGCGCCCAGCGTCAATCTTCTTACGCAGGTAGGAGATATACAGTTCGACGATGTTTGCCTGGCCCCCAAAGTCGTAAGACCATACTCGATCAAGAATCTGCGACTTCGAGAGGACAACATTGGGGTTTTCCATGAAGTAACGCAGAAGCTCAAATTCAGTGTTGGTGAGCGTAATCGCTTCACCGCCGCGCGCAACGTCGTGGGAGTCCTCGTCCAAGGTCAGGTCACCAACGGTCAGAACACGTTCAGCGGTAACCGAAGCCATTCCAGAGCGGCGAAGCAGGGCGTCGATACGCGCTGTCACTTCATCAAGATCGAAAGGCTTAGTGACGTAGTCATCTGCACCTGCACGCAGTCCGGCAACGCGGTCTGCAACAGCGTCACGTGCCGTCAAGAACAGGACGGGAAGGTGTGGCTTGCGCTTACGCAGGCGTTCCAAGGTTTCCATTCCATCCAGTCCGGGCATCTGGATATCCAAGACCACGACATCGGGATCGAAGGTATCGGCTTTATCCAGTGCTTCCCAACCGTCTGCTGCCGTTTGGGTTTCCCAGCCTTGGTGACGCAGTGCTGATCCAAGTAGCTCGGCCAAGAGCGATTCATCATCCACAACAAGGACGCGCGCTGGTGTCCCATCGGGGCGAATAAAGCTGGACTCTGTTGTGCTCACGTCGCGATCCTTTCATAATTTCCGTGGAAATTCAGGACATATTGCGTCGGCCTTCCATCGCCCGTCCCAGGGTAATGGAATCCGCATATTCCAAATCGCCACCCACGGGAAGGCCCATGGCAAGTCGCGTTGTTGTCACACCAATTGTCGAGAGGGTGCGCGCTAGGTACGAGGCTGTTGCCTCACCTTCAATATTCGGGTTTGTCGCGATGATGACCTCTTGAACGACGCCATCTGACAGGCGTCCCAAAAGCTGGCGAATACTGAGCTGATCGGGGCCAATCCCGTGGATGGGATCAATAGCTCCGCCCAGAACGTGATAGCGTCCGCGGAATACCCGTGAATTCTCGATGGCCTGAATGTCCTTAGGTTCTTGGACGACACAGATCACACTGGGATCACGCCGCGGATCCCGACAGATCGAGCATTCATCGTCTTCGGTGAGGTTCCCGCAAACAACACAGTGCTTGACCTGATGGCGGACCGCATTGATCGCAGTGGTCAGGCGCTCAACATCCTCGGGCTCGGCCTCGAGAAGGTGCAAAGCCATACGCTGCGCACTCTTTGGCCCCACTCCGGGAAGTTGTCCCAATTCATCGATGAGGTCTTGAAGAGCTCCTTCGTACACGCGTCACCACCCACCCTGGTCGTCAGTCTTCTGTTCGATGATGGTTCCGCCCAAAATATCCAAAACTGCTGGGATTCCAAAGAGATTCGATTCGGACATGTCCTCATCATCGATGCTGGCACTGTCGTCCTCTGCCGCAGAAACGCTGGGGGTTGCGGGAATTTCCTGCGCGTCTTCCTCTGCCGAGGCCTGTGCTGAGACTTCCGGCTCCTCATCCGAACGCGCATTGTCAGTTGAATGTGTGTCGTCGCTAGAAGGCGCGTCGTCATCTTCTTCCATGCGCGCAAAACGCTGTGAAGGAAGTGGCGTCACCTCAGCGAAGTTTGGAACTTCAGGAGCTGACTCTTCTTCACGCGGGTCAAAACTTGGAGGCTGAACGACAGTTTCACTCCAACCCGAAGTCGCGACAGGCTCATCCTCTGGTTCATCATCAGGTTCAGGTGATGGAACAGGTACTTCCTGCGAATCATGCTCTACCTCTTCAACCTGATCCCCCGGATCAAAAGGGGGCGGCGCCTGAGTATGCCAATCGTAAGATTCTGGTGCCTGCGGATCATAGGGTTTCGAGGCATCGATCGGTTCCGCCGGAACATGGAATTTCGGTGCCGGCGCGGCTTCGTGCGCCGCCGCCTCTGAGCTGCCCAGCCCAGAGGGGAGCGATTCTTGGGCAGGTGAAGCCTGAGCAGCTGTGGAGTGAACGGGTGCGGCCTGCGCTGGGATGCACTGTGCAGGAGCCGCGCTGGAGTGTGCATTGGCAGAAGGCGTTGAAACTGCCGGCCCGCCGCCGGATTGCCCCACCTGTGCGCTAACGTGCAATCGAACACCCAAGACGTCATAGATCGTGTCTTCCACGATCTGCGCTCGTCCACCGTTTGTAAAGCTTGCGACCATCCCTTGACTTGGGAAGATGATGACCAACTGATCTCCGTCAACGGCTCCCAATTGCCCGTTTTGAGACAGCAAGCTCCACACAACCCTGCTGTGCGTGGCCAAGCGCTCAACAACATCTCCCCAGCGCTGCCGTACAAGATCCGCATTGGGTGCAGCAGCGGAGCTTGAAACCTGCGCGGGTGCAGCAGCAGGAGCATCAACAGGAGCGCTGTGCTGCGCAGGTGCATCGCTATGAGCAGCAGGGCGAGCGACCTCCCAGCCGCCAGATGAGGGCTG
>CALIEP010000120.1 GCA_938022345.1 uncultured Actinomyces sp. | reverse complement strand
AAAAGAAAAGAACGCTGAATCTGACGCATAACACGCCAGCTCAGCGTTCCCCATATGAGAGCAGTTTTAGCGCGAACGACGCAGGTAGATTCCCAGACCTATCACGCTCAAACCCAGCATTCCAACGACACTTGACCACGTCATCGCGTCGGGAGCCTTCGACAGGGCCGCAGACTCACTAAAGCCAGTCATTCCAACCATTTTCACGCCGTCGGGAGAACAACTCAGAGTGTATTCACCGGGGGTAAGCCCAGAGACAGTCCACTGATTAAGAGTGACCTGCATCGGGTGCTCGCCACCATCAGCGCCCCGCAAGCTACACGTCTGTGCACTCCCAGCGGTGATCTGCACGACGTAGCCGCCACTGGAATCAACCGTCACGCTTTGACTATTGGACACCTCGCGAAGGCTCGACTGCATAGCCGAGAAATCGGTGCCAGAAAAGGCAATAGCAAAGAAGAGCACAGGGGCACATACAACGGACATGACAATGCCGAGGAGAATGACCCAACCTCCACGCTTACGCGCGCGTGGCACTGCTGCGACCGAAGAGGGATCAACAGGCGCCTGCGCGGGTGGCGCGTAGCCCAGCGGCCCACCTGACGTACGCAAACGGATTCTTCCCGATTCTCCTTCACGAGGCAGTCGCCGGCTAGGACCGTCACTTTCCTGTGCAGCAGGCACTGCAGCGTAGTCGGAAGAAGACGACGAGGCCTCGACAGAGGGATCGAAGCGAGCAAAGCGCGGGGTACGCGCGGGGGCAACGACCTCGCCATACTGCTACCAGGGAACCGAGGACGGAGAGGAAGGGGCTGCACTCTCCTGCGATTCATCCTGCCACTGTGGCGAGCGCGCACCTAAACGCGGCTGATCCTCAGCGGCCATCGCGATCCAATCGCGAGATCGTCGCACCTAGGCGTTCCTTGCGAAGTTCATCGACACCGGGAATCTCGAGAGGTTCAAGCTTGTGTCCACAAGCGCGCTCAAGGAGCAAATCAGCCAACTGCGGATTGCGGGCAAGAACTGGCCCGGGCAGGTAGGTGGCGATAATCGACCCCTGGACAGCGCCGTCGATTGCTCGAGACTGTTCAGCTTCGCCCTCGCCGCCTTGACGATCAGCAGGCAAGATCGAATTGCCGTTACCGAAAAGAACCCTGCCCAAGGGACGTGCCAGAG
>CALIEP010000119.1 GCA_938022345.1 uncultured Actinomyces sp. | reverse complement strand
GCTGGCTCAACCGCGTAGGCTAATAATCTATGGGTACTATCGGTGACCTTTTAGGAGATGCACTCGGGCAGGCCTTAGCCTCGAATTCTGATGCTGCCCCTGTTGAGGCAATTGAAGGGGCGCGTGAGCAGGCTGCAGGGGAACGCGCTGAGCATGTGCGTCGGGTTGTGCAGGATGCGCTTGTTTCAAACGCTTCAGTAGTGCCGGAGAATATCGATGATTCATCCTTATTGAGCGCGCTTGATCTGGACACTTTATCTCTATATGCCGCTGTTTCGGCCATCGAACATGAACTGGCAATCACTATCCCGGATGCCGTGGTAACCCAATGGGTGACCATCGGTGATATTACGAGCAGTGTCGGTGAGCTGGCGTAGTAGCGTCAAACTTCTGACCTAGAATGGTGTTATTGTCTGCGACCACACCAACTCAAGGAGAATCACAGGTGGCACGAATCGAAGAAGATCTGCTGGGTACGCGAGAAGTTCCTGATGAGGCATACTGGGGAATCCACACGCTTCGCGCCCTTGAGAACTACCAAATCAGTGGTCGGACAATCAACCAAGTTCCTGAGATGATCCGAGCAATCGTCCAGGTAAAAAAGGCCTGCGCCCTGGCGAATCGTGAACTCCATGTAATCAGCGCTAAGATCGCAGAGGCTATTGTTGCCGCTTGTGACGATATCTTGACTAACGGAACCTGCATGGATCAATTTCCGATTGATCAATTCCAGGGTGGTGCGGGTACCAGTGTCAATATGAATGCCAATGAGGTCATTGCGAATCGCGCACTGGAGATGCTTGGGCTTCCTCGTGGTGATTATGACGTGATCAACCCCAATGACCATGTGAATCACTCGCAGTCAACGAACGACGCGTATCCGACTGCGTTCCGCTTGGCACTTCATGGAAAGATCGAGAGGCTCCGTAGGGCTGTGGAGGATCTTGCCGATGCTTTCGCCGCGAAGGGCGATGAGTTCCGTGATGTGCTGACCATGGGGCGTACTCAGCTGCAGGATGCGGTGCCGATGACGCTTGGTCAGGAAATGTCGGCCTTTGCAGTTACTCTTCGTGAGGAAGATCCGCGTCTTGAAGTGAATGCAGAGCTTCTCCTGGAAACGAACTTGGGCGCAACGGCTATTGGTACGGGCTTAAATACCCCTACTGGTTATCAGGACGTGGTTGTTCGTCACCTGCGTCGCATTACCGGCTCTCGAGTCAAGGCTGCAACTCACTTGGTTGAGGCGACTTCCGATACCGGTGCATATGTCTCAATGCATGCTGCGATTAAGCGCACAGCCGTGAAACTGTCGAAGATTTGTAATGACCTTCGTTTGCTTGCTTCTGGACCACGCGCTGGTTTGAACGAAATTAATCTTCCTGAGATGGCTGCAGGCTCGTCGATCATGCCTGCAAAGGTGACCCCGATTATTCCCGATGTTGTCAACCAGGTGTGCTTTAAGGTCATCGGAAATGACCAAACTGTGACAATGGCTGCTGAAGCTGGGCAGCTTCAGTTGAATGTCATGGAGCCTGTTATTGCGCAAGCAACCTTTGAATCCATCGATCTTCTTGTGAATGCGTGCGACACTCTTCGTGAGCGCTGCGTCAATGGAATCACGGCAAATGCCGAGGTCTGCCGCTCTTATGTCGAAAACTCGATCGGGATCGTCACCTACTTCAATGATGTGATCGGGCACCACCTCGGCGATGTTGTGGGTAAGCGCGCTGCTGCAGAGGGGAAGACCGTTCGCGAAGTGATTGCCGAGATGGGATTGCTTTCGGATGAAGAGGTCGAGGCGATTCTTTCGCCGGAAAACCTTGCGAACCCTCATTATCGAGGCGCACAGGTCGATTGATCTTCTTGCTTAGTTTGGAATCGGGAGATTAGCTCTCTCGACCTAAACAAGGTCGGCTCGCAAATTAGTGGTTATTTCAGGATGAAAGAATCACCGATCTGGCTATATCCTGATTGTCTGCTTCAACGCGGATAAATGCTTGGTTTACCTCTGTCACCGCATGCGATATACCTGCAGCAGCGAATGCTATCTGATCGGCTAGATTGTTCATTTCACCAATCAATGAATCGAGTATTTCCTGGCTGCTGCCAGCAGCTGGGATTGAAGAGAGTCGTGTTTTTGTCGCACTTTCTCCGGCGTCATCAGC
>CALIEP010000118.1 GCA_938022345.1 uncultured Actinomyces sp. | reverse complement strand
GGGATCAAACCCCGAGAACGATGTTCCGGGCATTTTCCGCCGCTTCGGCGAGCGTGGCCGCATCGCAGCCGCGCACGTCCGCAATGTCCACTACCTGGGTGAAAAGCACTTCCAGGAAGCGGCCCACCTTTCTTCCGATGGCAACCTCGATATGCACGCCATCATGAAGGCAATTCACGACACCTGTCCAGATGTCTACGTGCGTCCTGATCACGGCCGCATGATCTGGGGCGAAACCGGACGTCCGGGTTACCCGCTCTACGATCGCGCGCTTGGCCTCGTTTACCTCAACGGACTTTACGAAGCGATTTCCAAGGAATCGCAGAACTGAATTAGAAAGGCACTTCAATGTCGAACGCTCCTGCCGCCGGCGCATCAGCAAAAGAATCGCTGGTTACCCGCACCACCGGTGACCTCGTAAAGGCCGCGATGAGCGGTTGGCTGGGGACCGCACTGGAATTCATGGACTTCCAGCTCTACTCCCTGGCTGCTGCACTGGTCTTCAAGGACATCTTCTTTGGACACGGTTCACAGGCTGTCGCCATTATGGCGGCAATGGCCGTTTACGGTGTGGGCTACATTGCCCGCCCGATTGGTGCTTGGTACTTCGGTCGTATGGGTGACCGTATTGGCCGTACCAAGGTTCTGTTCATCACCATCGCAATGATGGGTGTTGCAACCACTCTGATCGGCTTCCTGCCCACCTACGACCAGGTTGGCTTCCTCGCCCCCTTCTTGCTGGTGCTGCTTCGCCTGATCCAGGGCTTCGGCGCTGGCGCTGAAATTGCAGGCGCTTCGGTCATGCTGGCCGAGTACGCTCCTCGCAAGACCCGCGGTATTATCTCCTCCCTGGTTGCACTGGGCACCAACTCGGGCACCCTGGGCGCCGCAGCGATTTGGGCAGTCCTCCTGTCCACCATGGGTTCCGATGCAGTTGTCGCATGGGGATGGCGTATCCCCTTCATCGCCTCGGTTGTCGTCATGGGCCTGGCCGTCTACATCCGACTGCACCTGAAGGAAACCCCCGTTTTCGAGGCCTCGAACGAAGAGGTTATTGCCGCTTACGACCAGCCCCTTGAGAAGCAGGACGAGGCCGCCAAGGCCACCGCTCGCGAGATCCAGAAGACCCCCAAGTCGTGGAAGGCCTTCCTCATCGCATCGACCCTGCGTTTTGGTCAGTCCGGTAACTCCGGCATGGTTCAGACCTACCTCATCACCTTCCTGACCGCGAATGTTCTGGTTGCGAAGTCAGTTGCCTCGAACATCGTCGTGTTCTCTTCGCTGGTCGGCTTCATCACCGTCACGATCATCGGCTGGCTGGGTGACAAGATCGGTCGTAAGCACATGTACACGATCGTGACGATCCTCGGTCTGATCATGATCGTTCCTTGCTTCTACCTGATGCTGCACAACGTGGGCACCGAAACCGTTATGGAAAAGACCGCTAGCGGCGAAGTTGCACACTTCTCCAACCCGACGCTGCTGTTCTTTATCGGTTACATCGTCCTGCACAACATCACCGTTCTGGCAATGTTCTCGCTGGAAAACATCACCATGGCCGAGTGCTTTGGCTCTGCGCACCGCTACGAGCAGATTGCACTGTCGAAGGAAATCCCGAACCTGATCACCGCTGGTTTCGGCCCGCTCATCGCTGCCGCCCTGGTTGCCTTCTTCAACTCGTGGGTTGCCCTGGCAATCTTGATGGCCTTCTACACCGGCGTGACCTTGATCGCTTCGCTGGTCATGCCCGAAGTTGCTGGCCGTGACCTCACCATTCGAGAGGATGCAATGTAATGAAGGCTGTACGCGTCGAAAAGAACGGCGAGGACGTCTCGCTTCACGTGGATACCGTCGAAGATCCGACTCCCGGCCCCGGCCAGGTTCGTATCGCGATGGAGTGGGGCGGCATCTGTGGATCTGATCTTGCCTACTGGCGCCACGGTGCTTCCGGAACCGCCATCTTGCGTGAGCCGCTGATCCTTGGACACGAGGTCGCGGGCACCATCGACATGGTCGGCGAGGGCGTTGAGACCGTGAAGGTCGGGGACCACGTAACGGTTCACCCCGCAACCAACGTGGGTAACCACGTAATGCCCGAGCACCTCAAGGGCCGCGATAACCTGTGGCCCGAGTGCCGCTACTTCGGTTCTGCGGCATTCCTTCCTCACGAAAACGGTGGTTTCTCCACCTACCGCGTTGTTCGCGAGGACCAGATTCGCCACCTTCCCGACTCCGTTTCCACGCGTCACGGCGCAGTCGCTGAACCCCTGGGTGTTGCGATTCATGCCGTGCATCGTGCGGGAGACGTTCGCGGTAAGCGCGTCCTGGTGAATGGAACCGGCCCGATTGGTGCTCTGGTCGTAGCTGCTGCGAAGCACGCTGGTGCTGCAACCGTCTACGCCGCAGACATGGCCGAGGCCGCACTGAAGATTGCGTCCGCCATGGGTGCCGATGTCGTGATCGATCGTTCCAAGGGCGAGCCTTTGCCCGAGGACGTTGACATTGCGATCGAGGCAACGGGTGTGTCGCGTACGCTCGGCGATGTCTTCTTGTCCGTCGTTCGTGGTGGCCGGGTCGTTCAGGTTGGCAATATGCCTGCCGGCGAAGTTCCCGCCGCTCTTGGGCAGATCGTGACTCGCGAGATCGAGTATGTTGGTTCTTACCGTTTCATCGATGAGATCTCGGATGCGATCCAGGCAATGGCCGACGGCTTGGATGTTGAGCCTTTGCTGACTCACACCTTCGATATTGATGATGCCCTTGAGGCCTTCCAGACCGCGGGTGACCGCTCGACTGGTTCCTCGAAGGTCATGCTCAAGCTGTCCTAATCAGAACAGTTCGCGGTGAGGGCCGGGTAGCTCAGGTGCTACCCGGCCCTCAGTCATTCTTGCTCATTGTGTGGGCTACCCTGATGACATGTTCATCCGCCCCGCCACTTCCGAGGATCTGGATTTCATCGAGTCTGCTTTTGACCATGCTCGGGAATTCATGCGGGCGAACGGTAATCCGACGCAGTGGCCCAGCGATTACCCCAACCGCAGTGATGCGCTCAGGGATATTGAAAGAGGCGAGTGCTTCCTTGTTTGTGATGAACAGGGGCCTTTGGCAGTGTTTAGTTTCGCTCGCGGGCCGGAAGAGGAGTATTCCCAGATTGATGGGGCCTGGCACTTCGATGATGAGTATGGCGTGATCCATCGCCTTGCCAGCGTCCGAGGCCGCGGGGTCACTCGCGTGGTCATGGACTTTTGCGTGGGGCAAGTTCCGTATCTGCGCTGCGATACGCACCTTGATAATGCGCCGATGCGTCGAGCGCTGGAGGCTTATGGCTTTGAGCCATGCGGGATGATTGCGGTACGAGGCCAGTGTCCGCGAATTGCCTACGATGGGTTGTTTTCTCAAATATCGAAATAGTAGTGAGAAATTACTTGCTGATTCAGCGTTCTTCGTTAGGCTGGAGCTGACCTCAACGACGGCGAGGAGGTGCGACGATGGTGTCTTGGTCAGAGGTTCAGAAGTGGAATGCTGGAGTTTTCACGAGTCTTGCACAGCAGGTGGGAGACTCCGCAGAAGGTTGCAAGTCTAATCTCAAGCGTTTTGTGGATGTTCTTGCTGGTTTCGATCTCGAGGGTGCTACCGCAAGTGCGGCTCGTGATCAGGGGCGCTTTCGGATCGAGGCGGCCCGCCGTCAGGTGGAAGACCTTCGTGCTTTACAGGAGATTTTCTTGTGGGCCGAGCACGAAGTCAGTGATATCGCGGCCGATGTGACGAGTATTCATGAGATTGAGCGGACAACGAATATTACGATTTCTGCGTCAGGTGCGGTAGCCCCGCGCGATCCGATGGTGTTTTATGGCCGAAATAATCCGTTTGTAGACGATGAACCGGCATTGCAGTTCGCTTCCACCCGGATCGCAAGCCTTCTTTCACGCGCTGAGGCCTTTATTAGTGAGCTGGAAGCTCGCTTTTCGCGAGTGAACAGCGGCGAGGCTGGTGCAGAACATGCATATCAGACTTCGGATAACGAAGAAGCTCAACTTCCTCCGCCTGGTTCGAAACCCAGGCAGATTGCTGCGTGGTGGGGCTCGCTCAGTGATCAGCAAAAGAAAAAACTAATTGAGAAGTATCCAGAGATTATCGGAAATCTGGATGGAGTAGATATTGCGACACGTGACGAGGTGAACCGTAGTCTCGTTGACGGAATGCTGGCGGAAGCTCGAGATAGAGAGCGTCAAACCCATGACGACCTTGTGCACCGGGGAATGACTTCACATTCGTATGCAAATCGCTATTCGAAGGCACTTGACGATGTAGAAGATCTCGAAGTGCTTCAGGAGGTTCTTAAGGATCGCGAACGAAAGTTGTTGGTATGCGATCGCAGTGGTGAGCGGCTCAAGGTTGCTATTGGTATTGGTGATTTTGATAAAGCTCAGCATATTGGCGTTTTTGTCCCGGGGATGGGGACGACGGTTAGGGGTAAACTTGGGGATTATTTCAAGAAGTCGGAGAGTTTGCGGTTGACGGCTTCCGACGTTGCTCATAAACCAGCCCTAGACTATGCAACAGTAGCTTGGCTGGGGTATGACGCGCCTTTGAGCATCCCGAATGTGGCAAACACGCATCGTGCGAATGCTGGTGCAGATAGACTTGTAAATTTCCTTGAAGGCCTTCGGGTGATACCCAGGGATAATCAGGAAAAATTACATCTAACTCTTCTCGGTCATTCTTATGGCTCAACAACGTCAGGGATTGCAGCATCGCATGTTTCGCCAAATGTGGTTGATGATCTCGTGCTGTTTGGCTCCCCTGGTTCGGGGGTTCAACTTGGTGCTGAATACCGTGTCCCGGAAGGACATCGATGGGTCAGTGCTGTCCCCTATCCTGGAGATATAGTTCAGGGGATAGGTACGGATATAAACTTTGGCCGAAATCCAACCGAAATGCAAGCATTTAGACACATTAGCGGTGATGCGACAAAGGGGAAAACCTACCACACAATTCCGCGGGGTCCCTTTGGAAACCATTCGACGTATCTAGAGGATGGTACTGAGACGCAGAAAAATATGGCAGAGATTGTCGCGGGTTTGGAGCCAAGCTAATGAAGTTTTTTTGGCGTGTGGTTGCGGTGCTTGTGTGCGCTGTTGTGGGGTTTGTTGGTTTTTCGTTTTATGCGTTGTTGCATGATGATTGTTTGCCGTCGATGGATGGGCGTCTTCCTTTGGAGAAGCGTGTGTCGATTGAGGCGTTTCAGCGTGATGTGGAACCAC
>CALIEP010000117.1 GCA_938022345.1 uncultured Actinomyces sp. | reverse complement strand
CGGGTGCTCGACGTGGAATTCCTTGAGGATCACGTGGCCCATGGCCATTGCAAGAGCACCGTCGGTACCGGGGTTCACGCGAAGCCACTCATCAGCGAACTTCGTGTTATCCGAGTAGTCGGGGGCAACCGAAACGACCTTCTGGCCGTGGTAGCGGGCCTCGGTCATGAAGTGAGCATCGGGGGTACGGGTCAGCGGCAGGTTTGAACCCCACACGATGAGGTACTGCGAGTTGTACCAGTCGCCGGCCTCGGGAACGTCGGTCTGATCACCGAAAACCTGAGGCGAGGCAACGGGAAGGTCTGCGTACCAGTCGTAGAAGGAGAGGGTCACGACACCAATGAGCTGACGGTAGCGGGCACCCGCACCGAAGGAAACCATCGACATTGCAGGAAGCACCGAGAAGCCGGCGATACGGTCCGGGCCCCAGTCGGCAATGGTCGCAACATTCGCTGCTGCAACAATCTCCATTGCTTCTTCCCAGGTCGTGCGGACCAGGCCGCCCTTACCACGGGCACGCTTGTATGTACGGGAAATTTCGGGGTCGGAAGTGACTGCGCGCCATGCTTCAACGGGATCACCCAGGCGAGCCTTGGCCTCGCGGTAGGGCTCAAGCAGCGCTGAACGGACGTAGGGGTGGCGAATACGCGTCGGTGAGTACTCGTACCAAGAGAAGGCTGCACCACGGGGGCATCCGCGGGGCTCGTAGTCGGGCATATCCGGGCCGGTCGAGGGGTAATCAACCTGCTGCGATTCCCAGGTGATGATTCCGTCCTTGACGTATACCTTCCAGGAGCAGGAGCCCGTGCAGTTCACGCCGTGAGTAGAACGAACGACGCGATCGTGGCTGAAACGCTGACGGTAAAAGGCATCGGCCTCGCGGCCGCCGACCAGGAACATCTGGCGGGCGTCAGCACTGACCTGACCGCGGCGAAGTCGGCCGCCCAGGGTCAGAAGTTTGTGGTCAATCATTGTGGTGCTTCCTCATCGGCAAGGCCTCGGGATTGCCGAGGCGGTGTCACGGTTGGTATCCGAGCGGGACATTCCGCTCGATGGGGTGCTAGCCGCGCGATGCGGCCAGCTCGTGAAGTTATGAAGTTCAGGGGTGGCGAACTCGGGGAGAGAAACGGGGTCCGCCACTCCCGAAGGATCGGTGAGCGATCAGCCCGGGAAGGGTGCGCCCTTGCGTGCGTACTGGCGCCAGCACAGTGCCGAGGCCAAGAGGCAGAAGATTGCGCATCCCAGGAAGAAGGTCCATGCACCCTTCGCGCCGGCGGCCTGGGATCACCCGTCTTGGCCTATCTGGCGGCAGCGGGGATTGGAACAATCGGT
>CALIEP010000116.1 GCA_938022345.1 uncultured Actinomyces sp. | reverse complement strand
CCTCAATGCGCTGCCCATCATCAACAATGATCGCCAGCGTCGGCTCCGAGGAGAAAGACGGCCTCGGCGCGGCCTGCTGCGGCGCACTTGCCTGCGGGGTTGGCGCTTGGGGAACCTTCGGCATTGCCGAGGCCCAGCCATGCCGTGCGGGAACAACGGGCCCCGCCGGTGGAACCGGCTGCTGAACGGGCGCCGAAACAGCAGGAGCAGCCGTCGAAACAGGAGCGCCCGTAGGTGCGGGAGCGGCAATCGGTGCTTCCACCGGTGCCCCGGTAGGAGCCGGAGCGGACATAACCACCGGATCTGGCGCAGCCACAGGCGCTACGGGTGGAGCAACCTGGACCGGCGCAGTCGTAGGCGGAGCCATCGGAGCGGGCGAAGGCGCAGCAACTGAGCCGGGCACGGCCTCGGGAGAAGCAGAAGGACCAGCCCACTGATGAGCAGGGGAGGGCGCAGCAACTGAGCCAGGCACGGCCTCGCTTGCGGAAGTCTGACGCGAGGCAAAAACAGCCTCAGACGCACCCGAGCGGCTCGCACGAATATCGAGGTTCCCCATGCCGCACACGCGATCAACCCAGGTCTGACCATCTCGAGCAATAGCCCACGTGATCACCGGTCCAACGACTGTTACGTGCAAGAGCAACATGATGAAGCTATGCGCACTCTGCCTGCCCAAACCCGGTGCACGGTCAAACTCCACCCCGCGCTCGGTGGGAGTTGGCTGCGTAGAAATAGCAGCGATCTGCATCGCAAAAGCACCGAGAGTACGCCCCGAACGCGCACGAATGAACGTCGCAATAATCCACAGCTCGCAGGCAACAATCACAACAACCGGCAACGAGGGATACACCCACCAGGCCATGGCCGTTAGCACCGCAAAACACACCATATCGATCAGGTAAGCAGCCGCCAGCGCGCCACCGCTCGCAGGTGCCGAGTAGCTGCGCGGTGCCGCAGTGGGCGCGGCAAAAGCCCCCGGCTGTCCCGGGAACCCCATGGAAGCACCGAAATCAGGCTGGCCAGGGTAACTCGGCTGTCCGGCAAAACCCATCTCGTCCACGCCCCGTGCCTGGGAAACAGGAACCTGAACCGGAGTAATACGAAGCTCGCTCATGATGCCACCTGTCGAATGAGGTCAAAGAGGTCCGCAGCGAAGAAAGAGGCCGGGAAAATAACGGTCAATGAAAGCGCCTGGAAAATATCAGCAAAACGCCCAATCAAAGGCGCATGGTCCTGCTCGGCGCGCATGCGAGTCCACATGAGCGACACGCAGCCCAGCACGACCAAAGCGGCCGCGGCATAAGCATTGCCAACCAGGCCTCGGGACGCGGGAGAAATCAACAGCGTCGCAAGCAAAATCAGCGCGCCCACGCGAGGAACAACGCGCGAGGACGCCCAGCGGCGCTCGCGGGGAACCACAACCAAGGCGATCACCGAAGCGCAGACCAACACGAGGCACGCGATCTGCCGCGTCGAATGAATTCCAACCATCGAGTAAATGACCGGCGCACCAACAAAGATCAAGCCCAAGCCCACGTACTGCACCAGGCGTGTGCGTGAGGTCGCGTCGGTGACCGTGCGGTTCACGCGACGACCCGTGATGCGCGAGGGGGAGGGGACCTCGGGGGAGCGGACAGTCGGTGCCGAAGTCGTTACCAGCGGCATGTCGAGCAACTGCGTGGCGGGAATCCGCACCGACAGGCTCGGCGACGCGGTAATCGCGCAAACAGCGAAAGCAATAGCAAAGGGAGCAACGCGATGAAGAGGCGCATCAAGGAAGGTCAAAACCGTCGCGCAACCCGTGAGAAGCCCCCAGCTCACTGCGTGTGCGCTGCTCAGGGGAGTACTGCGCCACAGCCATAGGCCAAGCGCCACGCCGGTCGCGCCCCACAGGGGGAAGAGGAGCGCCGCAACCTGCGACATCGTCATGATCTGCGAGGCCTCGGCGTAGATTCGCGCGTTGCCCAGTGCTGGCAGCAGCCCTAGGAAGGAAATCCCCGCGCTGAGCGTCCACGCACACAGCAGTCCCGCGTTGGTGTGGACTCGGCGCTGGTAGAGCATGACCAGGCACAGTACCAAGGACAAAGCCCCGACCGTGAGCGTTGCCCACCAAGGAAGGGACAACTTCGTCGCAAAACGGGGAGCAACGAGCGCGCAGAAGATCAGGAGCGCGTCCATTGCGCAGGCAAGAAGACCGCAGATGGTGAAGACCAGGGACGGGCGGAACCAAGGGTCGGAGGTTCTCTCGATCGCGCGCTGTTCTTGAATCTGGCGCTCGCGGCCGGAAGTGATGGAAATAAGGACGCCTTGGGGGAGGTCTGTTCCCAGTACGGCTCCCAAATTTAAAGCGCGACCATCGGCTCCGGTGATCTGAAGACTCGGATCAGTTGAATCGATATCGAGCATAGACAGAAGGCCAGTAACTGTTGTCCCCAAAGGAACAATGAGATCTTGAGTACCCGAAGCGTCGGTGACAGTGACTGCCGCCTGTTTGAGAGCCACGCCCCCTCCTTCACTTCGGTATCACCCGGATTTGGTCGTCAATCTGTTCAAAAGTCACCATTCAGACTACCCGACGAAACAAGCACCATGCCACGGGCAGCTCAGCTACAAGCTAGGATACATACAGATATGAACAAAAACGGGAGATTGAACTCCAGGAGACTGTATGGCCGTCAATGAAACGGAAGCCCCCGAGCTCCCCAGCGGTGAAATCGCTATCGAAAAACCGCCCAGCCAAGTTGAGGCCGGGGGAATGGGCTCGATCTTCGCGACCGTCATCCCCATGATGGGCTCGATGGGTGTCATGGTGATTATGGCGCTCACGCAAGGGCAGAACACGCGCATGCTCTTAATGGCCGGCGGCATGGTCTTCATGATGCTGTCCATGGTCGGTTTCAACATTTACCGCCAGGTCTCCCAGTACCGGAACAAACTCAACTCCCAGCGCCGCGAATACCTCTCGTACCTCTCCGAGACTCGCACCAGCGTGCGCAACATCGCCGCGAAGCAGCGAATCTTCATGCAGTGGTACCTTCCCGAGCCCGATGCCCTGGTGCTCCTCGCCGAAGAAGGATCGCGCCTGTGGGAACGCGAAGTCGGCGACGAGACGGCAGTTTCGACTCGCGTGGGCACATCCGATCAGGAGCTCGCAATGCGCCTGGTTGAGCCCGATATCCCGCAGATGGCTAACCCCGACGTCGTGTGTCACTCGGCCATGCGCCGCTTCCTCGACGTTCACCACACGGTTGAAAACCTCCCCTTCAGCTTGGATCTTGGCCAGTTCTCCCACGTGGAGGTTGCCGGTGACGCGGAGCTTGCTCGCGGGGAAATCCGCGCACTCTTGTGTCACTTGGCGGTCATGACGCCGGACGCTGCCTTGAAGATCGCGGTGCTCACCAGCCCTGAGAATCTCTCCCAGTGGGAGTGGATGAAGTGGCTTCCCCACATCCGCTCCGCCGAAGTGACCGACGCCCTGGGTGGCGCGCGCATGGTGTGCACGAGCTACGCCTAACTCGAGCAGCTCCTGGGCGAGGAAATGACGACCCGAGGCCACTTCCAGCCTCGAAACGACGCCAGCCCCTGGCCGCACCTCATCGTCGTCACTGACGGCCTAGAACTTCCCCCGGACTCCCACTTGGGCTCCATCGAGGGCTGCGCGGGCGTGACGATCATCAAGGTCCTCACCTCGTGGGGAATGTTCGCTTCCCCCACGGGGGTGCGCCTGCTCCTTCACCCGAGCTCGGACGAACGCACCCCCATGGAGATCCTGCTCCTGGAAGCCAAGCCTGTGCTTGCCAACGCGGACTTCATGGGAATTCCGCAGGCCGAGGCCGTGGCCCGCCGCCTGACCCGCTTCCTGACCGCCGGCGGCAGGGATGCGGCAACCCCCGTCGGTAAGCCCGATCCCAAGCGTTCCCAAGACCTCATGGAATTGCTCAATCTCGGAGATATTCGCGATTTCGATGCCGATCACCAGTGGAAGCGCAGGGTTGGTCGTGACCGCTTGCGCGTGCCTTTCGCGGTGACCCCCGAGGGCATCCCGGTTGTCTTGGACATCAAGGAAGCCGCCCAACAGGGTATGGGCCCCCACGGCCTGCTGATCGGTGCGACCGGTTCAGGTAAGTCCGAAGTGTTGCGTACCTTGGTTTTGGCCCTGGCACTCACGCACTCTCCCGAACAGCTGAACTTCGTTCTGGTCGACTTCAAGGGTGGTGCAACCTTCGCGGGCATGTCTGATCTGCCCCACGTTTCGGCCATGATTTCGAACCTGGAATCGGAACTGTCCCTGGTTGATCGTATGGAGGACGCTCTCCACGGTGAAATGGTTCGCCGCCAGGAGATCCTGCGCGATGCGGGTAACTACGCCAACGTCACCGATTACGAAGAGGACCGTTTGGCCGGGAAACACAACTATCCCGTGCTTCCTGCACTCTTCATCATCCTCGACGAGTTCTCTGAGCTCTTGACAGCGAAGCCCGACTTCGGCGAACTCTTCGTCGCCATTGGTCGTCTGGGCCGATCCTTGTCGATCCACATCCTGCTGTCCTCACAGCGCCTGGAATCCGGCAAGCTCAAGGGCTTGGATTCGCACCTGTCCTACCGCATTGGTCTGAAGACCTTCTCCGCCTCTGAATCTCGAGAAGTCCTGGGCGTGACGGACGCCTACGACCTTCCTCCCTACCCGGGTTCGGGCTTCCTCCAGCCGGGTACCGACCAGCTGATCCGTTTCCGCGCCTCCTACGTCGCAGCCCCGCCGCCGCCTCGTAGCGTCCTACCCAGCGCGCAGGCCGAAACCGCGCGTATCCGCCTGCTGCCTTTCTCTCTGGGAGAGGTGCTGGATGAGACTCCCGAGGATGACGTTCCCGAGGGCGGCCTCGTTGCCCCCGGCGACGAGCGCTGGGAGGGCATGACGGAAATCGACATCGCGGTGGCGCGCATGAAGGGCAAGGGAATGCCCGCCCACCAGGTGTGGCTCCCGCCCCTGGATGTTCCCGAGACCATGGATTCGCTCATGCCGGACCTGGCCGTGGATCCCGAGCTCGGCCTCATTTCGCACGAATGGCGCGCGAAGGGACCGCTGCACATTCCTCTCGGTATTGTCGACCTTCCCCATGAGCAGCGCCGCGAGACCCTGGAGTACGACTTCTCCGGGGCGGGCGGTCACATGTCGATTCTCGGTGGTCCGCTTTCAGGTAAGTCGACCGCCTTGCGTTCTGTGGTCATGGCGCTGTCCTTGACGCACACGCCGAAGGAAGTTCAATTCTTCGTCATCGATTTCTCGGGCACTTTCGCGGCTTTCGAGGGCGGGGCCCACATCGCGGGCGTTGCTTCCCGAGATGACGAGGACATCTTGAATCGTATGGTCTCTGAAATTGAGGGCATCATCGAGGACCGCGCCGCCTACTTCCGCGCGAACCGCATCGACTCCATGGCGACCTATCGCCGAGGCCGTGCACAGGGACGCTTCGACGATGGCTACGGCGATATCTTCCTAGTCGTCGACGGCTGGGGAACCCTACGAAGCGACTTCCCCGATGCGGAAGACCGCATTCGCCTCATGGCTGAGCGCGCGCTCTCCTTCGGTGTCCACTTCATTGCAACCGCACTGCGCAAGATGGACTTCCGTCTTCAGATGCAGGATATTTTCGGTTCGCGTCTTGAGCTGCGCATGGGTGATCCTTCGGATTCGGAGTTCCGCCGTGAAAAGGGAAGCAAGGTCCCCGAGGGGCGCCCGGGTCGCGGTCTGTCGATGACGGGTCACCACATGCTTGTTGCCTTGCCGCGCGCCGATGGGATCCATGATCCTCAAACGATCGGTGAAGGCGTCGAGGCAACCCTTGTTCGCATTGCTTCCGCGACCGAGCTTGGTCCGCGCCTGCGCCTGCTGCCTGAGAAGATCACAGTCTCGCAGATCGAGGCCATTCACGGTCCGCAGAACAGGATCGTGTTGGGTCTGGAAGAACGTCGCTTGAAGCCGTGGACTTTCGACCTCGACAACGAGTCGCACATGTACGTTTTTGGCGATGCGAAGTGCGGAAAGAGTTCCTTCTTGCGCAACCTGGGCAATCAGGTCTTGGCCAAGCCGGGAAGCCGGCGCGCCATGCTGGTCGTTGTCGATGTTCGCCGCTCCCTTCTGGGCGAGTGGAGCGAACAAGACATGCCGATGTACATCTCGAACCGTGACGAGATCTTGGGCAGCATGGAGGCAGTTGCCGAGCAGCTGCGCATGCGTCTTCCCGGGCCGGACGTCACTCCCGAGCAGTTGCGTCAGCGCAACTGGTGGAAGGGGTCAGAGGCGTGGGTCCTGGTCGATGACTACGACTTGATCTCTACGGGTGGTTTGAGTGGTTCTCCGCTTGCGCCGCTGATTCCCTTGCTGTCTCAGGCGCAAGACATTGGTTTCCACCTGGTGATTACTCGCCGCATGGGTGGTGCTTCGCGCGCAGCCTACGAGTCTGTTTTGCAGGCCCTGTCTGAACTGTCAGCAACGGGCATCATGATGTCGGGTAACCCCTCAGAGGGCATGGTCATTGGCCGCGAACGTCCGCGTATGCTCCCCAAGGGCCGAGGCCTGGTCGTCTCGCGCGATCAAGGAACCTTCTTGGCGCAGATGGCGTGGGATGAGTCGCGAGCCTAATAGCCAGAAGTTTCTGATGATGGCGATGCCTTCGGAACAATGATCGCGATGGTGCTAAACGCGTATCAGACGGTGTGTGCTTGAGTTTTTCCGGTGTTTTGAAGAAGAGGTCGTTGAACTGGTAATTTAATGATCGATCTATTCGCACGCCAAATGGGAATACGAAGGTATTGCTCAGGCAAGTGGTGTTACCACGTTGGAAAGAGAAGAGTACTTCCAATGACCGGAGCTGAAAAATCGACCGCCGACCAGATTTATTTCGACAGTGCTGGAGTCGGCGTTGTTGCGAATGACCAGTGGACTGACGCTGACACTCTTGCGGGGATCGGTGCCTCGGCTAAACATATTTCAACTAGCTCTGTTGCTTTTTCTCTTCCCGGTCCGGGGGGTGAAGGCCCGAGTGAGTTGCTCCAGGCGGCGAAAAATTTTACTGACGCAATGTCGATGGTCGTCTTAGAGTATTCGGATGCTTTTGCGACCTTGGGTTCCGGAGTTGATAGCGCTCGCAAGAACTTTGACAGCACTGAGCAGTACAACCGTGAGCGTGCGGCTCGCTTGGGAGTTGAGTGGAACAAATGAGTGGCGTTGATTTTCGTTCTGGTAGTTCGGCTCTAGAGGCTCCGAAGGCTGTTTCTTCAGCTTCTGAAGTCGCTTCGCATTGGAGGGCAACGGGTTCGGCGTTGGCCAACAATGTTCAAGCTGTTCAGAATGCCTCGATTCCCACTGAACAGTGGTCGGGCCAAACAGCTCAGGCCGTTGTTACCGAGATCCAGACAATGGGCACGAAAGTCTCATCCCTGTCAGGGAAATTCCCTGAGCCAGCGGGTGTGCTGGAAACGTGGAGGGGCGAGGTTGATACTGCTATTTCTGAGGTCAAGACACTTCAGGAAGAGTGGGATTCTGAGCTGAGCAACTATTACGACAGGGTCGCGCAAATTGAAGCTGATGCTGCAAGCGACCCAGATTATGATCGTGAAGCTGCTTTGGAAAGAGCTCGTCAGGAGATGATCAGCAAGCAGAGTGATCTTAAAAGTTCGTATGACAAGAAGATTACGGCGCTCAGCACAGCTGCAAGTGAAGCGGCAAAGACAATCAATGGAATCGCGGATAGCGTAGTCCCTCGCGACGCCGTAAAGGCTGGACGCAGCGCCGTTGGAGCGGCGATCTTCGGATCGGATACTCCCATTGTTGATAGCGCTGCAGAGTGGCAATACGCCCAAGAGCTTGCTCCGAAGATTGCAGATGCTTTGAAAAAGGAACCCATGACAGCTTCGGATGTCCGCTTGTTTAACGAAAAGTACGGCGAGCATCTTTCGAATCCCTATGTTGCTGCTGCTGTAGCAGAGCGTGTGAGTATCGACTATATCAATAAGGCGTCGATTGCTGCTTATGCGACTGGATTTGATAACAATGGTCTGCTAACTAATAGCTCCTTTGAAGACTTTAACAAGAATCTTGGCGCCTTGATGGTAATGTCGATGGGAGGAAGCAACCTATCGAAAACGACGCTTGATGCCCAAGCATCTTTCGATCTTATGTCCGAGCACCTGATTGGTAAAGATGGTGCAACGGTCTCTCAGATTTTTGACACGAAGCTTAATGAATTGAAAGAAAGCGGCCGGACGACATACACCCATCCCGGCACGGATCTCCGCCCTGAAAAGAAACTGTTCGGCTACGATATTTTTGCTCAGCTTGCTGGGTATGCTGCCAGCGAGAATCCCTCGCTTACGCTAAGCGCAAACTTCTACGACAAGCCCTCAATTGGTTCATCAGTTTTTACCGACATAGTTAAATTTGACCACGATGCGCAAGGCTACAAAACCAGGTTGGGAATGGGCGTGATCCCCGAGGCCTATCAATTGTGTGGATGTGATCCCACCCTTCCGGCTGACAAAGCGCTGCAACGCTTTGATCCGGTGCAAGCGGTACTTGAACTGTCTGATACGCCGGATGGCTTGGACGAGAAGAGCGCACCGATCCTTCATCAGAGTGAAGAGAACCGTCTTGGTGTGTTGAGGCGCGTTCTGGATTCGAATATTGACTTTGACCCGGTTGAGAGCGTGGAGAAAGTCGGTAAACCCTATGACAAAGACGCCGAGCCGATGTCGATGGTTCGCTACCTTGTTGCTTGGCGAGGAGGCGCACAATTTGGTGACAGGGCTTTCTATGATCAAGGCGAAGCTTTGGGTGATGTGCTGGCTGATACGTCGAGGCCTGGCCCAGAAATTCTCCTCCCTGACCCGCTTGATTACGAAGGTGGAAAGGACTCTGACTCGTACAAAGAGGCTTTACAGCAGCACAAGATTTGGAAAGAGGATGCGCATCATCGAGCGTCGATTGCGGCGAATACAATGGCCGCATATCAGGAGGGGCTGGACCGGGATAATAGCGTCTGGGGCATGGGCGATAAAATTAAGGGCGAAGACGTTTTTGGCCGCAATAGTGCCGCTTTAAGATCGTGGATGGGTTCAATTATTTCGCCGTATGTCAGTGATCTTGCAGCAGCAATGAATAACAACAGTGAACCCGGCATGAGTGTAGGAACGGGCGAAGGTGCGCATGGCGCCGTCAATGCAACCTTTACTCGCGATATGGTTGAGCGCTTCTCAGGCAAAGGTGGTTTGTTTGAGGACCTGGCTTTTGACCAGCCCAAGGTCATAGATCCAGGCGATCCAAATAACCCCTTGGATGATCAGTATGAGAGTGGTCGACTACCTGCTTTGAAAGCTGTTCAGATTTCGGCGTTTACGAACTATATGGATGAAGCTGCGAATGTTCTTCATGACCCTAACTACGATTCGCGTTCGCATATGGTCAATCGCGTAACTGACAAGTGGACCGAACTTATTCAAGAGACTTTTGATGCGGATGCTGACAGGGATTCCGCAGTTGCAAGGGATCTGGATAAAACAAATAAGGATACGCGAAAGATCGTAGACTTCATCGTTGAAAAGGTAGCGAAATATGCAGGAAAACAGCTGCCCGGCGACGAAGATTTAACAAAGGCGATTATCAAATCTGCTGCTGGAAAAGCTGAAGACGTCGTTTGGCCGACTGATCATGAAACGAAGGTATGGGCCTCTGAACGTGACGACGCGAATAAGTCGGCTCATGAGCTTATGCAACATGGGCTCACCCGTGTCTTGTATGAGTCTCCATATTGGACTGAACGCGTAGGTACTGTTGATGTGTCGCCGGGGAGCGAGGCATTGGCACGAAAAGGATTGCCGTTCGTCAACGACGATGGCACTTTAGAACCCTATGATTCGTTAACTAAGAAACAGCGCGCCTCGGTTAACCGCTATTTCATGGGAACAGAAAGTGATTTCCATGATGTGCTGCAGCATCAGTTCCAAACCCAGCAAGACGCAAACCAACACGGACAGGTCCCTCAGCCGTCATCGAAGTAAGGCTAGTGGATTTTACTTGTTGTAGATTGCCGAGGATGTCAAGGATTCGGGAATACGTCGTCTAATTTCGCCTACCCGAACTATTTGAAGGCTGTTGCCTGCGGGATTTTCCCGCAGGCAGCACTCTTTTAGTATCTCTTAAGGTTGAAATGTTATAGTTCTTGCAATTACATGATCGACGGGGCTCCGTGCTTGCCGGGCGCGCGCTGAGAGGTTTTAGATGTCAACTTTTACATATGATCGCTATGCCTTAGGCATTGTGATGAAAGACCAATGGACCGACGCAGAGAACTTGGCGCAATTGGGTGCTGCTGTGGGGAAGCTGAATCTAGTGGGTGTTGCTCCCGATCTTCCGTCTGGTGACAATGTTGGGGTCGCTGCATTAAGGCAAGCTCTTGAAAATTTTCGTGATTACATGAGTCCGGCGGTATTAGAGTGTTCGGATGCTTGTTCAGAGTTGGGTTCTGGTGCTGCTGATTTTGCACAAGATGCTGATGAAACTGAAAGCTATAACTACGACAAAGCCCGTGCTGCAGCGGCAAATCTTGGAGTGGAGCGTTTCTGATGGTTGATTTGAGATCCGGGCTTGAGGCCCTAAAGTTGCTGCCTGGCGTAAATATGAACGCCTTGGCCCTTAAAGGACATGTCGAAAATCAAGGCACTGCTATCCGGAATAGCCAAGTGGTGCAGAATAAGGACAAGACTCCTGAGGAGTGGACGGGGGCAGCAGCTGATGCTGCTTCTGCGGAAATTAAGAGTCTAGGTGGACGAGTCGACGAAGTTGCCGACGTATTCCTCCAGGTCGCGACTCCCATCGGCAGTTGGGCTGAAGACGTTGCCGCGGCGGAATCGGAGATTCGCTCTTGGCAGGGTGACTGGGATCAAGCTGTTTCCGATTACAAGAGTACCGTCGCTCAGGCTGAGGCAGACCGTAAAAACCATGTTTGTACGGTTTTTTGCAATCCCGATGGAACTGGCTGTAAGTACACTAAAACTGGAGCAATTGCCCCTTGGGATGTTACTATCTCGGACGCTGAGAAGAAATTGGAAGCGAAGCAAGAAGAACTGACCGGAAAATACACGAGTAAGATCGACGAGCTCGACGGACAGGCGGGTGATGCCGCAAATAGTATTAATGCGCAGCGACAAAAAATTGTGCCAGATGAGGTTGGCGCAAGAGGGCGCGGTGCGATCGGCGCCGCTATGTTCGATCCGGAGACTATGCCAACGGTTAGTGGTGCAGCGCAGTGGGCTCATGCGCAAGAGATTGCTCCAGAGATTGCGGATGCTCTCAAGAAACGACCAATGACGCTTCAAGATGTCAAAGAATTTAATGAAAAGTATGGGGAGTATTTGGGGAATCCGTTCTATGCAACCGCAGTTGCCGAACACGTGAGCATGGATGACCTTAATACTGCTGCGCTTGCCGCTCGGGATGCAGGTGACCAAAGGGAGGCCGACGGCAGTCAGCACAAAGAAGACTCGTATCTTTTCAATAAGAATTTAGGTACGTTGATGGTGTTGTCGACGGGGGGAAGTAACCTTTCTGACTCGATGGTCGGCACTCAAAAATCATTTGACATGCTGTCGGATGCGTTGGTAGGTAAAGAAGGAATTGGTGTTGAAAAGATCTACCAAGCAAAGCTTGCAGAGTTAAAAGATACAGGCTGGAAATTCTATCCAGATCATACTTCGGATCTGAATAAGGAAAAGGCTTGGCAAGGCTACGATATTTTCGGCATGCTGGCAGGATATGCAGGGCGCGAAAATACCTCTCTGACTCTCGGCCCGCGTTTCTATGACGACCAAAGTGGAAGTCCTTCGGTGTTTGCAGACATGGTGAAGTGGGATCATGATACTGCAGGATGGGAACGCGCAGCGGTTCGTCCGGGGGCGCCTACGACTTCTACGCTTATTCCTAATGAAGGCATTGACGAATATAAGTTACATTCGGACCCCTTGCAGAGTATTTTTGAGCTTTCCGATACTCCGGATTACCTTGAGAAGAACACCGACGCTATTCTTCAGCAGAGCGAGGATCGACGGCTTCAAGCATTGACGAAGGTTCTAAATTCAGACACCTTATTCGATGTCGATACCCCGTTCAATTACAAGGAAGTACAAGAAAAAAATTTGTTCGGCGAGCTCAGGTACAATCCTGACGGTACACCTGTAATGACTAAGGTCCCAGACCCGAAACCGATTAACATGGTCCGTTACCTCACCGGGTGGCGAGGTGGCGCTGTTTATGATTACGGAGCCTACCTTGACGGTGGTGAAGTATTTGGGAATATGCTAAACGATGCTTCCAAGCATACTCCCGAGCCGAGGTACGCTCCGGAACCGAGCGACTATGCATTTGGAGAAGATGATCCTCACTTCAAAGCTGCGCAGCGTGCCTACGACCGTTGGACGGTTGACGATCGTGCGCGTGCAGTAGTTGCACAGAATTTTATGCTTGGATACCAAGACGGCCTCGACCATCATACGGATGTTGCTCCAACTCGTGTAGATAAATTTCCAACTGGTGAAGATCAATTCGGAAGTAACAACAGTAGGATGCGTTCGTGGTTAGGTTCTGTTATCGCGCCGCGTGTGGGTGAACTTGCTGCAGCTCTCGATGACACGGAAGGAATAGGCGGAACTGGTAACGCAACGAATCCGTATACTGGGTACTCGATGTTGGATATCAATAATGAAGATCTGAAGCGAATGTTCTCGCGGACCGGATTATTTACAGATCTGATTTACGATCAACCAGGTGCTGATACCCCGGATGATCTATCGGATAACAATTACAATGGACGTCCGCCAGCCCTGCAAGCAATTGGTGATAACGCGTGGGCGGGCTACAAAGTGGATCTCCGGCGAGCAATGAATGTACCATACGGAGAAGGCTGGGCTGAAAATACTGCAAGGCAAACATCTGGTTGGCAGACATTGATTAGCGGTTTGGATCAAGCACTGACTAACACGGGGATTGCTGCGGATGATGAGATTGTTCAGCGTAATAAGACCGCACGCGGTGTAATTGATTTTGCGGTGGATCATATTCCGTTAGATAAGCTTCCTGCTGGTGCAGTAGTGGGGCTTGGCGTTGAGGTACTGAAGGATCCCGTCCTTGACGCTTACATGCCAACTGATTTGACAGAGAAAGGCGTTGCGCAGCGAATTCATCAAGAGCTAACTACGACTAGTTCAATTAAGGATGAAGTCGATAGAATGTTCCTTGAACGCGGGGGAGAGCTTCCGGGCGCATCGGGCATGACGAAGGAACAGTTGGATCGAGAGTTCCTGAGGAAATCGGGGGCCAAGAATGGTCTCGATTCGATGGCTTCTTCAGTTCCGTCACTGGACCAGCTGACACCAGATCAGCGTGAGGCGTATCTAGAGTACTTGGGTAATGATCGTCCTAATCCTGATTTTAAGACGGATCTTACAGCTTTGGGACAATTGCAGCATGAGATTAATGCTAATCAGAAAGCTGCAGACGAGTTCCTGAAGGGCGCAAGGGATAACTATTCGAATAAGTAATTGATTCAGGCAACTTGCAGGATTCTAGTAGTAGCTGCAACACGGTCTGAATGATTGGGGCGTGTTGCAGCTAGTTTTGGTCGCGTTTTTCATGGGGTACGTACTCCTCCCGTCATGAAGCTTGTAAAGCTCAGCATCTTGTTTATGTGCAAGCTCTTGCTGTTGGTTTGAACCTTTTAACCAAGCAACCCACGCAGGCAAGTGTTTCAAAAGGTATGGGCAAGGTGTGGGGTAACGGGAGAACGCGTTCAAGTCGAAGGGGCGAGTGTGTCAAGATTGCGCCGCAAACTGACTGGTACCGTATCTATATATGAACTGTGGTCCCCGCTAGGTAAGTAACCGATTTATTTCTTTAGAAGAAGAGATGCTTATCGCTAACTGGCACATGCAGGGTATTTCGATGAGTCAGATAGTCCAGTGTTTAGGACGTTCGGTTTCTACCATGAGCAGGGAACTAGCCCGCAATAACATCACACATGGGATTTATCGCCCGTATATGTGCTCATATGCGGGAAGGTAGTGAACATCTCAAACGCGCTTAAGCATGCAAATGTGCCGATCCGTGATCGTGGAGCATCATCTGGGGAAAGGTCGCGGCCAGGTGGAGTCCAGAGTAGATCTGCGCCTACTTACTTCGACGTATCCCAGACAATCCGACTGTGAAAGCGTTCGTGGAAATGTTCTATCAGTCAATCTTCATTCAGACTAAAGGCGCCCCGCGCTACGACTTCGCTCTTGACGTATATAGAGAGTGAACTCGTAGGCCTCCGACCGGATCCGCCTGTTAGGTGTGGCCTCGGTTTGAAGACCTTATGGTGAGGCTCAGCGAGCGGCCTGGCGGTGTTAAGGACCGGGCATTCCTCGGTATTGGGAAAGCGAGTTAATCGCTGGAATTAAAGGCAAATCCGCTGTCTGAACTCTCGTGGGATGCTCTCCCTGGCAGCGTGGTACTAATGAGAATACAAACCGAACTCAGTGCCAATACATGCACGAAAACACCGACCTATCGCCCCTGATCGAAGCAGACCTGGACGCAACAGCCGCCCAGCTCAACGACTATCTCCGTAAAACCTTAGACCAAGATGCGCCTAGGCAGCGGCTTAGTGTGTTGTTAGCAACGTGAGGATCGTTGCGATTTCTCCAAGAATCTGACCGTCCTGCCCCACGAGTAAAATCAACAGGAGTTTACCCCTCCGCCGGGATGCTCCCGATCACGGGGTTCCACTCTCGGGGGATGCGCTCGGCAATGAAACCTGCCTGATTAAACGGGTCGGCTTCCAGTAGCTCCAAAGCTCCCGCGGTATCTTCAGCTCGCACAATGATCAACGCATCATGCGTGCCCGTGTAGGGGCCTGCGGCAATCAGACGGCCCTGAGCTGCAAGCTCGCCATTGAATGCACGATGCGTGGGGCGGACCTCGGCCATTTCCTCGTCGCGGTCAGTGACGTAACGGTATTCGACAGTGAAAACCTTCATTTTTCCTCCTTGAATAGGACAACACCCTCACGATATACCGAGCTGAATCAGCGTGAGAAATGAAAGAGGCGCGAGACCCACGGTCTCGCGCCTCACTTCACGAAAAAATCACCACTGGTCGCCCTGATCGCGTGCGGCGACCGGCTTCAATGCAGCTGCGCTGCCAGCCGAAAGCCCAGCGGCTACAGGAACCTGCTCCTCAACGCCATCGACGCGAACGGCCTTGAAGCCCGCCAGTGCCTGGCGCTTTGCGCGCTCCTTTTCTTCCTTCGAAGCGGTTGCAGCAGGAACGCCGCCAAAAGCGCCGCGTCCCATAGCTGAAGAAGCCGCACGTCCAGCCGAGGCTCCAGCTGTCGCGTTTCCGCCAGCAGCTGCGCTGCCCTTCACGCCAGTAGAAGCCGATGAGCTTCCAGCCTTCGCAGCGGAAGCGGCACCCTTAGCAGAAGTAGCCGCTCCTGCCTTTGCAGAGGAGGCGCCGCCTCGTGCCGAGGTAGTTGCAGCGCCCTGAGCGGTCGTTGTCCCGCGGGGACCAACGCCAGCGGTCCGCGTACCAGCTGCCGCCGAAGTTCCCTTTGCGGTGGTGCCAGCCGCGCCCTTCGCGCTGCCGGTAGTGCCATTCGCGCTGCCTGCCGCGCCATTTGCGCTGCCAGCCGCGCCCTTTGCTCCGGCAGTTCCAGTCTTCGAGGCGCTC
>CALIEP010000115.1 GCA_938022345.1 uncultured Actinomyces sp. | reverse complement strand
GTCCATCGAGAGAGGCGTGTGGAGGTGGCGTGAGAGGTCGGCGACGACCATGACAGCGCCCTTGAGGACACCCACAAGAAGAATTTATTTACCCTGGTAATCGGCATCAATTTCAGCGGCAAGCTCGGCCATTCGGCATGCCAGCTCGTCTTCCGTAACCAGAATGCGTTCGAGTGCGTTTCCCATGTCCTGTGCGTCCACAGTCCCATGTCCTTTCCTGTGCGGGTCCCGACTTTATAAGAGTGCCACATGTACGCGAAGAGGCGCTCAGCATGGCAGAGTTTCTCGCTCTTGGCGCAACACGGAAGAGTCTGCAGCTGTCATGGCAATGAGATACGCCTGCTTCCCTTTCCCCTTGCGTAAGAGAGTTCCCCCTGGAACCGAGATGGGCCCTTGTCCCGTCCAGTGGTTGATTAGTGCGCGCGCCTCTTGCAGATGCACGTAGCTCGGTGCGCCAAGTGCGCTCAGGTAGCGGTGTAGGACGCGCATCTGCACCGCCTGGGGAATCTGCTGCAGGTACTCGATTTTGAGGATTCCCATCCCCGAGGCCGTATCCTCCCTTGGCGCCGTTGCTTCCCACGCGCATGTCCACACCTGGTTCGCCCACTGATCCAAGGCCTCGTCATCCGCTGCGGAAAGCTCCGCAGTGCGTGCAAGGGCGGGTACGGGGTCGATCCCCAAGCTGCTGCGCAAGCTGGGAAGTGCACATTCTCGGATCGCGCTTCGACGGAGCGCACTTCCATCAGCGGCCTTCCAAGGACCATCCATAGCGTTCGAGGGATCATCAACCCAGGGAAGACCAAGTTCGCGGCATACACCAATAGTCTCAATACGTCGACATTTTATAATTGGTCGAATCCAGACGATCTCTCCCGCGTCATCACATGCGCTCATCGCTTTCAATGACCCAACTCCAGAGCCGCGAGCCAAACGCAAAAGCACGGTTTCAGCCTGATCATCCATCGTGTGTCCAAGGAAGACCGCAACGCGCCCTCCCAAAGATCTGGCATGGTCCACAAGAGCACGCCGACGCGCATCGCGAGCCGAGGCCTCGGGGCCCCCTTCTGCCGCAAGCGTGACGCTCACCCACTGGGCGCGAGCACCGAGCGAAGCCATGCGCTCACTCACCTCACGCGCCTCGATATCCGATCCGGTTCGGATCCCGTGATCGACAGTCAAGGTGTGGGGAGTAGCGCCCGCGCGCAGGCAGTGATCAATGGTCACCGCCGCGAGCGCAGTTGAGTCTGCGCCCCCGGATACGGCAATAAGTAAAGCATCGCAGTGCTCAATGGCCCACTGAACGTGCGGACGCACTTCCAGCGAGAGTGTACGTACATCTCCCTTGGGATTAGCGGGAATTGTGATCACTGGAAGCTCGGCCACATCCGGTTGTTAAAAATCGATTCAAGACCGGGGCCGATCACGATCTGATGGACTTCATTCGCCATCTCACGGCGAAGCTGAGTAATTCCTCCGGGAGCCACTCCCCCCAGCAGGCTAATCAAAGCCCCATCGACCATAAAATCTGCAGGCCGATGCGCAGTAATCCAATTGACCGAAGACAGATCTTTCGGAGTCAACGAATCCATAAAAACATCGATGAGACACTCACGAAGAAGCAGCTGACGCGCAAGCTCTTCAGCATCAATGGCATCAATCGGCGCGGCGGTGACAAGTTCGCGGCAGTACTCCCGATAAAAAGGCGTTCGCGTGGACAGCCAAGTGTAAACCCCCGCACGCAAAGACACCCACTTTGCCCAATCTCCCAGATCGAACTTGGCGCGCACACCCGCTTCTAAAACATTCGGGGCGACAAGATAGGCAGCAGCACCGCTCGGTCCGCTCACACTCAGAGAATGTTTGGCCAGCACTCCTAAAGCCGTGCACAGGGTGGCTGCGCTGGGAAGACTGCGTGCGCGCACACCCCATTCATCGGCAAAATCCGCCCACTGAATCATTGCGCTGCGACGCTCAATGATCGGCAAATCCACGTGCATGCTGTCCTGCACATCAGAAGAGGAAAACTCAGCGAAGCGAGTGATCAGGGAAGGCAGACGCCTAGAAGCCCATTCTTGCCCGCGTCGAAGACGCGAGACAATCGCCTGCGCCGATGAGGCTGAAACCTGCGGTCCAGAAAACATGCCCATCGCGCTCAGGCGCGCAATCTGTGTGAGAGAGGGATACAACGGCATGTCTCTATGCTATCGAATTGCTCTGCGCTTGTATGCAGCCTTTTCGCCTGAAGCCACAGCTTGACCGGCACCGCTCAGCGAATGCTTGGAAGCACTCACATCTTCGCAATGGCAGTGACAAAATCATCCAGATAGCTGCGCGTTGAATATGCGCCATCGTCGGGAACTTTGTCGAAACCGACGATGAAAATCACCTGGTGTCCCTTCGAGGTCGACACCACGCCAGCAAGTGAAGAGACCTGCGAAAGAGAGCCCGTCTTCGCTTGCGCATTGCCAGCCACTACCTCATCATTCAAGCGGTGTGCGAGGGTACCCTGCACGCCCGCCCAGGGCAGGTTTCGGACCACTCGTGGCGCAACGGGCTGCGAGGCCTCGAAACCCTGAGAAAGAATTGCCGCCAAGGTCTTTGGCGCAATCCGGTCATTCGAGGACAGGCCCGAGCAATCCTCCAGCGAGAGCTGATCCGTGGGAATTCCGCGATCCGCCAAGGTCTTTTCAAGATTCTTGACCGCACCATCGAATGTCACTTCAGAGCCTGCCTGGCGCGCCGCAAGGTGACAATACTGGTCTGCAAGGGTGTTATCTGAGTGGTAGAGCATCCAGCGAATCTGCTCATCAAGGCTTGCGGACTGAACGGATGCGATCCGGTTCGCGCCCTGCGGGGCTGCCCCTCGGACGCCAAAATCGACGGAGATCCCCTGGTCACTGAGCTTTTGCGCGAAAACCTCCGCGACATTGGAGATTGAGTCGGGGTAGAACTCATTGGACTTCGGGTAGGTGCGACCCGCATCGATCGCATAGGGAGCAAGCTGGCCTTCGTAGCCGGAAACCTGCTGTTCGCTCCACGAAGCGGGGCGCTTGGAGTCGGCAAAGAGCGCGGGAGCAGCGTGAAGTTCGACGTGAGAAATTCCCTTAGAGCTCAAGGCATGTGCCGTGTCTTTTGCAAGGGTTTCGAGGCCTGCGCGCCCGCTGACCTCAAGGGAATTGGTTCCCTCACCCAAGAGAAGGTCGCCTTCCCCTTCGAGATAGATGTCATCGCCACTTTGCGCAACCGAAGTGGTCAGGTGCGCATTGGGGTCCAGGTGGCTGAGAGCGGTATAGGCCGTGAGGATCTTGGTGATCGAAGCCGGGGTGTGGGCACTTTCCGCATTACTCTGGAAGAGCACCTGGCCATTGTTCGCGTCAACAACAAGCGCCCACGCGTTCCACCCGCCTTCTTCAGCTGCCGAGGCCGCGGGAGCCCACGCTTCTTGGAGTTGTTGGGCGTTGGGAGCTTGACTATCGCTACGCGACTGTGAAACATTCAATGTAGGAGCGGGCACAGCAGAGGCTGTGGGGGCTGCAGATGGTGCAGATGCTTGAGAAAGTGTGAAGATGCCAGGTGCGATATCATGCACATCTGCCACAAAATAGGCTGCGATCAGCACCGCGGCGCTAGTAGCGCCTACAATCGCAGCAGTAGTCCCGCGTCGCATGTGGGGATTGTCCTTCCATCAATGGTCTAGGAACAACCCTAATGCTTCGAGGGGTAGTAATACGTAATCGACATCCACGTGGTGGATCAACGACTCAACCAGTCAGGAGAGGCTCTAATGGAATTCGACGTGACCATCGAGATTCCTAAGGGAAACCGAAACAAGTACGAGATCGACCACGAAACGGGACGCATCCGTTTGGATCGTATGCTCTTCACCTCGACTCGCTATCCCGATGACTACGGCTTCATCGACGATACCTTGGGCGAAGACGGCGACCCCTTGGATGCGCTGGTTCTGCTTGAAGAACCAACCTTCCCGGGCTGCGTAATCCGCTGCCGCGCACTGGGCATGTTCCGTATGCGCGACGAAAAGGGCGGTGACGATAAGGTCCTGTGCGTTCCCGCATCCGACCAGCGTGCAGCATGGCGTACTGAGATCGAAGACGTCTCAGAGTTCCACCGTCTTGAAATCCAGCACTTCTTCGAGGTCTACAAGGACCTGGAGCCCGGCAAGAGCGTTGAGGGCGCACACTGGGTTGGACGCGAAGAGGCCGAGGAAGAAATTCGTCGTTCCTACCAGCGCGCAGAAAAGCACGGTTTCAACGCGCACTGATCGCTCAAACACTTTTCAACAGGATTGGGCTGGTGTTCTCACGAACACCGGCCCTTTTTCTGTTTACAAAACAGACACACGAAGTCGGCAAATGGCACAGGCTATAACGCGTGACATTTGCCAACAACCCGTGGAGCACCATTCATGCATGAGTCCGTTCTTACTTACCGCCGAGGCACGCTTCCTCTACTCTCAAAATGACACTAGAAGTCGGAAAATGACACAGGCCATAACCCATGACGTTTAGCGACTTCATGTGACTTTTCTGAGATAACGAACGGGAGCAGCTGAGCCATAAGCGTCACTCATACCATTCGCCCAAGAGTGATCCATAGGGTGTACATACAATCGGCGTTTTCCACAGATTTTTCCAATGTTCGTACGTTTGGATGCCGCTATTAAACACTGAATAGATGAACGAAGAAGAGACAGAAGGGAGCGTGCTCTCCCGATCGACACGAGAAGTTCATTTAGCACCAATAGACGGAAGCTCTCACTCACAAGTCAGGGTGAAACGCGGATTTATACTGACCATTTCGGCGGGATTACCTCGATGGGAAGTTAATCAATACATTGATCGTGCACGTATTGTTTCTCTCGCACAATCACGAGATCCGCGGATTGTATTCGTTGGAACCAGCTCGCTTTGTGTCCAGAGAGTTCCACTGTGGTCATCGAACCACGACATCACCTTTTGGTGTCCTCAGCCCTATCCAAATTCCACTCTCCCATCGGTACGCTACTCAGGTTTCACCATTCCACGTGTGAAGGTGAGGAAACTGCGCAGACCTCCGCTGACAGATCACCGGTTAACAGAGAATGGTGTTCACGTAGAAGACAAATTGGATGCAGCTCTTCGTCTTGCGATGGGGTCGCAACACTTTGAGGCTTTTGTCGCCATGTGCATGACACTGCACACCGAATCTAATTTTTCGCTACAGTGCATCGGAGACTCAAGGAAGCGTGAAAACAACCTACGCGAGGAACTTACTCAACGATTGTCTATTGCCCAGGAAAACGGCTGGAAATATGGAATCTCTACCGCGAAGCTCATTGTGAAGAACGCAGATGCAGGATGCGATAACCCCGCCGAAGCGGCAATGCTCTACGCGATTCGAAGCATCTACAGCGGTCCTGTACTGACACAGTTCGAGATGAACGGTAGTACAGGAAGATATTTCATCGATTTCGCTCTTCCAGAGAAACGCGTGGCGATCGAATTTGACGGAATGAGCAAACTGGGAAGCACGAATGAGGACCTCTACCGCGCAAAACAACGGTGGATTCGTCGAGAACAGGACCTGCGCGACTGCGGATGGAATGTCATTCGATACTCGTGGGAGCAGCTAAAGAACCTGCCTCGTCTTCAGATCGATCTTGCCCAACGGCTCGACTTGCTCGAGGCCATACCAACGACTTCTAGCCAGCTGTGGGACAAGGGGTATATCGATTGAGTATACAGCGTCTTTAACCGACTTAGTGTGGCAGCAGAGAACGAACGCCCTGTTGCGAAAGCGACGAGAGCATCACGAGCAGCACCCCAACTACCTCCACACGAAAGCCCTACGCTCGCCTAACCTCCACACGTTGCCAACAAATGTCACAGGCTATAGCGCATGACATTCACCGACTTCGTGTGCAATTAGATGAGAGCCATGCCAACTTCGTGTGACATTCAGGGATGAGCTGGCGGCACCCGATGCCACACAAACGCACCCCGAACAACCACAGCAACCGCGAAGTGCCCGCTTTACTTGTGCAGCGAGCACCTCACTTGTGCAGCAAGCACCTCACTTGTGCAGCAAGTGCCTTACTTGCGCATCAAGCCTTCTACTTGTGCGGCAGCCCCTTCGATTCAAGCCACTTCGACGCGATCGCGGACGCAGACTGCGCCTCAACAGTTGACTGCCGATTCATCTCAATCAAGTCCTTGGCATCCATAGCCCCACTGACCTTGTTGATAACAGCGGCTGCATCCTGGTTGATCTTCGTGGAAACAACTGGCACCACGTGCGATGCCAAGAAGAGGCCCTTCGGGTCCTTGAGGACCGTCAGACTTCCGTCTGCAAGAGCGGGGTCAGAAGAGTAGATGTTCGCCAGCTGAATCGAACCATCATTCAGCGCCTTTACCGTCAGCGGCCCGCCCGAGTCTTCAATCGGCGTGAAACCAACCTTCACACCATATTCCGATTCCAGTCCCTTCGGCCCATACGGACGCGTGGCAAGCTCAGAGTTGCCTCCAAGAGTGATCTGTCCAGCGTTCGCCAGGTCACCAATTGAGCTTAGAGAGTGCTCGGAAGCGAAAGAAGTAGTGACAACATAGGAGTCTTGGTCGGTTGCGGGGGCTTCGTCCAATACGCGCAATCCCTTGGGCAGGGCTGCGCCCAGTGCCTGGTAAACCTCAGCATCCGTACGAGCACTCGCATCTTTATCGAAGTACTGGAGCAAGTTGCCCGTGTACTCAGGAAAAACATCGATCGAACCGGATTCCAGCTCGGGCATGTAGACCTCGCGCTGACCAATGCGCAGCTGACGCTCGACCGTGAAGCCTGATCCTTCGAGCGCCTGGGCATAGACCTCGGCCAGGATTTCATTCGAGTAGTAGTCTTGGGAGCCAACCACGATCTTTGACGAGGCCGCACCTTCCTCTGCTTTTTCGCCACCTTCTAGGGACTTCCCTGCGCTGCATGCGGTGAGCACAACGGCAGTAAATGCCCCTACAACGGCGGCGAGAGTAGAGCGTTTCATTATCTTTCCTTTGGTTTTGTCTTCTAAGTGTAAAAGTCTGTAAGCGAATGTGATGAAGTTATAAAGTTTGTGAATCCGAATGGGTTCTGGAGCGCAGGCTACGTATGAGCCCTGCAAGTATGGCGTCGGTGACGAGTGCCAGCGCAACGACAACGATTGCGCCTCCGATCATCTGTCCATAATCACGCGTCTTCAGCCCCGTGTAGAGGAAACGTCCCAATCCAAGGTTCGCTGTGTATGCAGCCAGTGTGGCCGTCGCGATCACCTGGAGTACCGCTGAGCGCACACCCGCAAGAATCAGTGGTGCGCCCGCTGGAATCTCAAGCTGTGTGAGGATCTGACCTTCAGTCAGACCGATCGCTCGCGCCGCATCGGATGATCCTTGAGAAGAGATCACACCGGAATATGCACCTGCGATAATCGGCGGGATTGCAAGTGCAACCAAGGCAATCAAGGGAGCTTGCCAACCGATTCCAAGCCACAATCAAACCAGGGTGAGGAGGCCAAGAGTAGGCACCGCACGCGCGGCACCGGTCCCGATCATGACGAGGTTCTTCCAACGGCCGGTGTGCCCGATATACAGTCCGATTGGCAATGCGATGAGTGTCGAAACAGAAACAACAGCTGCAACGAAGACGATGTGCTGAACCACTCGTTCAAGGATTCCGGACGGCCCTAGCCAATTGTGTCCGTCCGCCAACCATTGAAAGGCTTCAAATATGAGGTTCATTACTTTCGCCTCCACGGTGTCATTAGCGCTCCCAGGCCGACTGCAAGTGCATCCAAAAGCAAAGCCAAGGCAATCGTCATCACCAGCCCGGCCAAGACTTCAACGGTCAATCCACGCTGGAAGCCATCGGTAAACAAAGTTCCCAGCGAGCGCACACCAATGAACGCACCAATCGTTACCAAAGCAACCGTCGAGGTAATGACTACTCGTGTCCCAGAAACGATCACGGGAACAGCCAAAGGAAGCTCAACCGTGCAGAATCGGCGAAGAGGCGACATTCCCAGCGCATCGGCGGACTCGAGGACGTCGACAGGAACAGCGGCGAAGGCCTCGGCGCACTGACGGATCAGCACGGCGATCCCATAAATCGTTAGCACAACAACCATGTTGACCCGCGAGCGAAGAGCAATCCCTGACAGAACCGGAATAACAATCAGGAGGGGCAACGAAGGCACCGCGTAAAGAACAGTCAGGAAAGAGAGAACTACACCCCCGACGCCTTTTGAACGCTGCGCCCACGCCCCTATGGGAACTGCAATCAGCACCGAGGCAATAATCGCGGGCACTGCGATGGTGAGATGGGTGAGGGTGAGCTCACCGATGAGTGCCCAGGAACCGGAGAGCCAATTCACGCCCGCTCCCCTTGTGCGTCGTTTGCCGAGGCCGTAACGGGTTTGCCCGCTTGAGATCCGTCAGGTGCGCCCTCCAAAATTCGTTCACGCTCGCTGATTGCGGAGGTTCCAAGGAACTCGCGAACAAAGTCATTGGCCGGGTTCAGGAGAAGATCGCGCGGAGTACCTTCTTGGGCAATCTGAGCCCCCTCGCGAAGGAGGACAATGCGATCACCCAGCACAATGGCCTCGTCAATGTCGTGGGTGACGAAGAGGATCGTAGTGCCCAAGGACTTCTGAATGCGACGGAGTTGGCGCTGGAGATCTGCGCGAACCAGAGGGTCGAGGGCTCCGAAGGGTTCATCCATCAGGAGGATGTCGGCACGGTTTGCCAGCGCTCGTGCGACACCGACGCGTTGGCGCTGGCCGCCAGAAAGCTGTGCGGGATAGCGCTTTGCCATTGAAGGGTCGAGGCCGACGAGTTCCATAAGTTTGAGAGCATCGGCTCGCGCGCTTACCTTTGAGGCGCCTTCGAGAACTGGAACGGTCGCAATGTTGTCAACGATTGTTCGATGCGGGAAAAGACCACCATCTTGAAGGACATAGCCGATGGAGCGGCGAAGGGCAACAGGATCTTCTTGCGCAACATCGCGGCCACGAACTGTGACTGTCCCTGAGCTGGGAGTCACCATGCGGTTCACCATCCGCATGAGTGTCGTCTTACCGCAGCCTGAGGTCCCCAGAAACACCGTTGTTGTGTGCGGGGCGATCGTTAAAGAAAAATCCTCAACCGCTTTTGTATCGGGTGAATATGTTTTCGACACGTGGTCGAAGGTGATCATGGCATTCCTCTTTGCAATGACGAAACGCTTGTGCTTCGTTGCCAATTTGTGGCGTCACCAAAGAAAACGACCATTCACGGGCACTTATTTCTTTTTTGCCCTAAGTTGAGCCAACTCACAAAGGTATATGTCTCCTTCAACATAAACATCTCAACGCTGCGACTCAGAACTAGTTATCCCACGCAGATAAAACGAGGCCCGGGCGTCTTCCCCAAACGCCCGGGCCTGTTGCCAGTCCTGTGCAGCCAGCTTGCTCAGCCACCTCCACATGAAGTCGCCAAATGCCACAGGCTATAACGCATGACATTCAGCGACTTCGTGTGACAAAAGCAGAGGAAAATGCCCCCGCGACTCACGCCGTCATACCACGCGCACTGCGTAGGGCAGAACCGCGCTCCATCCGTAGATCGAGGTGATTCGAACCGGAACACCAAAGGTGGGCGCCTCGATGATCTGATTATTGCCCAGGTAGATCGCAACGTGGTCGATGTTGCCACCATCCCAGTTCCAGAAAATCAGATCGCCGGGCTGGGCTTGGCTGACCGGCACGCGAGTGCCTTCCGAGTACTGTGCCTGCGACCAGTGGGTCAGGTAGATCCCCTGCGAACGGTACGCCATGGTGACCAGACCGGAGCAGTCATAGCCTGGACCTTCGCCCGCCCACACGTATTGCGCGCCGAGCTTACTCTTCGCCCAGGCGATGGCACCTGCAGCGGCATTAGAATTACCACCGCCACCGCCGCCCCGCGATGGAGTGTCATCATCGTCGTCGTCATAGCTGGCTGCCGGAGCAGGAGCTGGCGTGTACGAGTTCTGCTGTTCACGTGCGCGACGCGCGGCTTCGGCAGCTGCCTGCTGGCGTGCAGCCTCTGCTGCGGCAGCCTGGCGTGCGGCTTCAGCTGCTGCCGCCTGACGCTGCGCCTCAAGCTCGGCCTCGCGTTGATTAATCAGCTCAACGGTTGTGTTCTGCTTGCGCGCGAGCTCCGCAACCAAAGCATCACGGCGAGCAGCAGTCATGGCCTGCGCATTACTTGCGTTGTTTGCAGCGCTCTGAGCCGCAGCGGTACGAGCTTCAACCTGTGCGGTTGCTTCCGCCTGCTTTGCCTGCGCCTGGATCGCAGCGTCGTTCATAACGTTTGCGACCTGCTCAAGCGCGGCAACCTTTTGCATTTTGACGTTCGCCGAGGCCGAGAAAGAGTTGAGCGTAGCCTGCTTGGTTTCGACCGTGCGCAGCCCGTCGGCGGAAAGATAGGGGGCGATGGAGTCAAGGGATGAACCACCATCGCGGTATGCCGTCTGTGCGATCGAGGCAATCTCTTGCTTGCCTGCCTCGTAATCAGCCTTCGCTTTATCAGCATCCGCCTGCGCTTGACGTGCGGTCTGGGTCGCCTGTTCGAGCGAGTAGCGGGCACCGTTCAGCTCTTCCGCAGCACTCATGGCTTTCTGAAGCGCGACTTCAGCTTCGCTTTTTACGCTTGCAAGTTCTACTTCGATCTGAGCGACCGACATTTTTGCCGCATTTTCGGCTTCGCGGGCTCGTGCGATCTCTTCGTCACTGGGAGCTGCAAGAGCGATACCGGGAGTTGCTGCAGCGAGTGATGCAAATAGCGCGGTCACGCTGATTGCGCGAATACCGCGGCGCTTTGTCTCACGTCTCACTGGTCCACCTGTCGTTGTACGCCGGGATAAGGGCGTGCGTCGTCATATACAGCATTCGAGAGTAGTTCACTTAGACAACATTCGCAACAACGTTTAACCGAAGCCACATAAATCACGACCGCAACATTTGTAACATTCACCCCAAATAACGATACCTTTCAGGCGAAGATCCACATAAAATCAATGCAGATCCCCAACACAGGAGTGAGTACAGTGGACGAAACCGAGCTCCCCGAGTCCCCAAGCAGCACCGATGGCTTCAACGGCCTCGTAGACGAGGCCGTGCTGGCCCCCTGGGGAGAAGAAGGCCCAGCCCCCGTTGGCCAGTGGCGGCGCGACGTCCTGGGTGAGGGCTACGAATCACGCACAATCCCCCTCATGGATGATGACGCTGGTCCTGTTGTTGCAACTTTGGTTCGCTACCAAGGTCATGCAGCTTCTTCCCCCTCCCCTCGTTTCATTACCCTGTACATTCACGGCCGCAACGACTACTTCTTCCAACGCGAGCTAGCCCAAAATATCGCCGACTGCGCAGGGGCTTTCTACGCAATCGACCTACGCAGGTATGGTCGTTCGCTCCGCCCCGGCCAGCGCATGGGATTCATTTCAAACCTCAGCTTGTACGATGAGGAACTCGGAGAAGCTCTGGATCTGATCCGCGATGATTATCCCGACCTTCCACTTGTTCTTATGGGTCACTCAACGGGCGGATTGCTTGCAACACTGTGGGCGAATCGCCATCCCGGCGCGATCGACGGCCTCATCTTGAATTCTGCGTGGCTTGAAATGCAGACAATGGCTTCCATGCGTTCAACCATGGCTCCAATTCTGGAACGCATCGCCTCTCGAAATCCGATGTGGGCAGTTCCAGGAGGAGGCAGCGGCCCAGATAACTACGCCCGTTCGCTCCACGAGGGCTGGAACTCGCTAGAGGCACCCCTACCAGAATCTCTCAAGGCCTACACCGACGACCCCGCTGTTCAGGGATGGGATTACGCACTGGAGTGGAAGCGTCCCGGTTCATACCCCGTTTACGCAGCCTGGCTCGAGGCAATCCTTGAAGGCCACGACAGCGTTGCGACTTCGGTCAAATTGGATATTCCAGTGCTTTCGATGATGTCGACATCAAGTTTCTTCAGCGAAGAATTCACGCCAGAAACCTTTTCAAGTGACGTCGTCTTAGATCGGGAGGTCATCTTGGAACGCTCATCACGCTTAGGACCACTGGTGACCATTGCCAGTTTCCCAGGCAAGCACGACCTGCTACTTTCTGACCCTCAGGTGCGCGCACGGGTCTACGAAACAATGGATCGCTGGATTAAGGCGTTTATCTAATCGCGCGAGTACTCGCGAATGATCTCTCGGTTGACCTCTGCCAGAGACTCACCCAAGGTCGGGCCTTCTTCCCCACCTAGGTGCCACAGCGTCCAGCCGTTACCGGAAACACCAAAGTAGGAAAGGGCTTCCTGCGGGTTATCCCAGCTCTCATCGCCCGAGCGGACCAGGCCAGCGGCCGTGAATTCACACTCTGCCTGAGGAACACCAACGATAATTGCGGGAACATCCTCGGCAATAATCTGCCCGAGGACACGCAGGGCGGCCGCATCACGCGAGAGGACAGGGATCCCGGCCTCGCGTGCAGCGCGGAGCTCTTCGCTTTCCTCTTCTGAGTCATCGTCGCCATCTTCGCCAAAAACTGGCGCAGCATGATGATGCAAATCGCTTCCTTCGAGCGCCGAGGCCTCTGTAGCCGGTTTGGAAGCAACAAAGCCAGCGCCCGCGGAGGACTCAATGGTCACGGGAGCGGCCACGTCGCGAATTGACGAGGCGATCGCGGGGACGTCGTCGGAGCGCCCAGCAAGCAGGTGGGGGGCGTGTGCGTAGGTACGCGGACCCACAGCGTGAACTTCAAGGAAAGAACGCCCATTGCTCATCTGGCGAAGGCTCATTTCATGAACCTCAACGCCGGAGGCAGCCAGAACCTCAAGCGCCGGGCGAACAGCGGGATCAATGCGGCCAACCACCATGACCAGGCGCGGACCTGCACCGGGCGAAGGCGGCATGGAATCGCGGAACTGAATCCACCCGGACTTAAAAGCTGCGACGCCTCCGGGATATTCGCGAGCCAGATCCGACCACGACAGTGCGGCGGTTCCAGCAAGTCGCGAAAGGGACTGAATCAGCGTATCTGAGTCCAAGAAGTCAAGAATCTCGACTGAGACGACTTGACCCGAAGGATCAAGGGCGGTCAGCCGAGGAGCTTCGTCTTCCGCGGAGCCGTCAACAAAGGCCGAACCCTCAAAGGGGGAAATATCGCGCCACGTGATGGGGAAAAGTGGGCGCGAAACGATCTCGAGCACCTGATTACACACGGCATCAACGATTTCGGGGGTCAAACCGTCGGATACTGAGCGGCCGAATTGGGCAGGGATCAAACGCCCCTCGTCGAATTCAAAGAGAGCCATGAAGCTTCCAACCCCTCGCGCTGATGCTAGATGTGTTGATGAATGGTAGATGCGATCTGGTCTTATTGTTCCACAATCACGCCGAGGCGTGGACGAAGACGGGCCGGAGAAGTTGAGAGTGATGACGGGGAAGTAAGGGCTTGAGGGCATGTAAAAGGCGGGTCCTCATCGTCTCAGTCCGGTACCGAAGTACCTGGGACGATGCGGACCCGCCTCAGTCAGTTCAACCTCGAGAGGCCAACTGAATTGGATTCAGTGGAGAGTATCCGTGAAAGGATCACTCAACCTCGGCGCTCAGAGCCTTCTTGCGACGGTTCGAGAACACCAGTGCGTAGGCGCAAGCAGCACCAACGACTGCCACGCAGAGCGTGATCAGGAAGATGATGCGGTAGCCATCGTAGGGGTTGGCCTCGTGGGCGGTGATGATTCCAGCGGTGGTCGGGTTGCCCCAAAGGATGGAAGCGTAGACCAGGAAGGAACCGACCGACATTGCGGAGCCGTTTATTTCCTCGGGCAGGTGCAGCTCAGCGATAGGAGCAAGCAGCACGGACTTACCAAGGAAGACACCGAATGCCATGACGACCAGCAGGATCATTGCAGGCCACATCATCGAGTCGGATGCGGGCAGCAGGTAGACCAGGCCAACGCCGATGGCGATAACTGTCATAGCGACTGCAACCATGGTGGTCGAGGACTTGAAGACGTAGTCAGCGAGCATCCCTGCAACCAAGCCGGCGATGATGCCAACGAAACCGGTGGAGAAGATACCGAATGCACCAGAGGCAGCGTCAGATGCGTGGAAGACCAGCTTCAAGTAAGGAGCCGAGGAGTAGATCAGGTTGACGTAGCACCAGTAAACACACATGCCGGCGATACCTGCGAACCAAACACCGGGCTGTGCCAGAACCTTGAGCAGACCCATGAGAGCTGCGGTGTTCTTGGTGTGGCCTTCGGACTCGGCAACAGCGTTGGCGGGAACGAAGCGCAGGATGGCGATGATGTTCGGGATCAGCAGCAGCGAGTAAGCAAGACCGAAGCCGATCATGATGCCGTTTGCGTGGGTCGGGAAAATGGCCATGCAGCCGATGATGATGAGGTTCATGCAGAACTCAAGGCCACGACGGATCGACTCGAGGAGGCCCATTGCGAGGCCACGGCCCTTGGAGTCAGAGTCAGATGCCATGAAGGCAACGCCGTTGACGACGGCGGGCCAACCGATGGCGTCCCAAATTGCCCACGTAATTGCAATGCCAACAAGCATCTTGATGTTCAGGTGGTAGCCCAAGACCGGGGAGAGCCACAGGAACAGGAAGGTCAGCAGTCGCCACGAGGCGAAGCAGATCAGAATGTTACGGATGGGGAAACGGTTGTTCACCCAGCCGGCGGGCACGTACATGAACATGGCAATGCCGAGCCAGCCCATGATGGTACCGAAGTCGGCGACCGTGATGCCAAGAGCATTGGTCACGGGGATCAGCAGAGATCCCTTGAACGCCTCGAAGGAGACGTAGACCAGCTGGCCGGTCAGCACGACAGTGAGGAAGCCGCCTAGGCGTCCCTTCTGCATGAACTTAGGGAGGCGCGACTTTGTGCCTACTGAGGTTTCAGACATGTTGTTTAATTTACCTTTCGAGATTCACTCACTGAAGATGGGCAAAAGAGTCTGCAACATCGGTGAAGACACCGGTTGCGCCCCAATTGAAGAGCTCATGTGCTCGATCAATCGAGTTCACGGTCCACACGTTGACACCGAAGCCTGCCTCGCGGAAGGCCTCAACCTTGGACTTGGTCAGACCGCGGTCCTCGGGGTGAATGTATGACGCGCCAACCAGCTCGAGCATGGACTTCCAGTCGTCGTAGAGAGCACAAGTCTCGTACAGGCAGCCCACTTCGTACTGAGGTGCGCGTTCCTTAATCTTCGCCAGCAACACGTGATTAAAGGAGGAGAAGAAAACCTCTCGTTCGGGGTCAAGTCCAGTCAGCGCATCAAGAATCGAATCAATGAGGCGCATGGACATGGCGCCACCGGCCTCATTCGACTTGATCTCAATGTTGGCATTCAGTCCACGGCGGTTGAGGAGCTCGATCAGCTGCTCAAGGGTGGGCAGAGGCTGTCCGGTGAATTCCGGAGAGAACCATGAACCGGCATCGATCGATGCCAGATCTGCCTTCTCGAGGCCATAGTACGACCCGCTGCGATTGGTCGTACGATCAAGCGACGTGTCGTGGATGACGATTGGCGTACCGTCACCAAGGATGTCGACGTCAGTCTCAATCCAGGTGAGACCAGCATCTGCAGTCTTTTCAAAAGCTGCAAGAGTGTTCTCGGGTGCGACACGGTTCAAACCGCGGTGTGCAAAAATGCGACGTTCCATAGAAGTTCACTGACTTCCTTGTCGAGGATGGACAAAACCTAAAGATCAGGGACTAATAGTCTCCGATCTCCGCTGTTAATTATCTGACTGGCGTGTTCCAGTTTCATGCTTATAAATGTGTTCCCGCACACAATTTTACATATCCGCTCAACGCGAACATCGATAATACAACTATATTTACGCAGGTCAAAAGCTATTGTAAAGAAATTGCGCAGAATTTACCAAGCTGTCTGCACTTATGTGCAATGGCATCTGCACCTATGTGCGGATACATAGTTGTACCATTCGCCACTTTAGAGAAGCAGACAACTCGTCAGGTCTTATTTTTTCAATTAAAAATTGGGAACAGGTGCCGTCAAAGCTCACTCAACCCAGCAGAACAAATACTGCCCAAGCAGCAATTTCCACACCCAGACAGTTATCAGCTAGCACAAATTTCACATTGTTAGGATGACGGCATGGTACTGGTGTTCGCGCTCTTGATTTGTGTGGTTATCGTCGTCCTCTTTTTCTACATGGGCATGCTGCTGTGGATGATCTTCTCTCCCGACTATTTGCTTGTCATAGGATTTTCGGGCATTTTCACGATGGATCACATGGGTTGGCTGACATCCTCAGAAAAGGCGCAATTTATTTGGGGTGTCGTTGCAATGGTTGTTGTCGGATTCGCCTATTACAAGCTCAATCACCTGCTGTACTCGGTCTCTCAACGCATCTATGCGATTGTCAGTTTCCCGATCGTGGTCGTCTCAAGCCTGATCCTTATGCTGACTTTTGTTCTGAAAATGCTAGAAGAAGTTGCACCCAACCTTGCAGATGATCCAACCGTCGAACACGCTATTTACATTGTGCTTGCCCTCATCATTGCCGTTTTTGCATGGCGTAAACGGCAAACAGCTATGGCTCGGCTGCACTCCCCTGCCAACATCGTGCTCACCAACGGCAATGTGATGGTTGTGGAGAGCGGTAGCGCGATGCCCACGTCACCGTATACACCGCCAGCCACTCCCCCTACACCAGCGCCCGGCGCTTTCCCGCCACCAGCCGGGAAGCCCGGATTTAAGAATTACTGACACTCGGGCGATCTCTTGATTCCATAGGGTGCCATGACGATTCGCACGCAAGTACCCTGAAAACGCAAGTGCCCCGCCAGCCGAAGCTGGCGGGGCACTGTGCTGTATCAAGCGCTAGACGCGATCCTTACAGCCGGTCACGCGGTCATATCTGTGTGATCCTCAACAGCTGCACGTCCGGCCTCCAGGCGTGCGACAGGCACGCGGAAGGGCGAGCAGGACACATAGTCGAGTCCGACCTTGTGGAAGAAGTGGATCGATGCGGGATCGCCACCGTGCTCACCACAGACACCAAGCTTGATGTTCGGCTTGGTGGAACGTGCACGACGCACGCCCTCGGCCACAACCGTACCGACACCGTGAACATCGATTGACTCGAAGGGCGAAACACCAAAGATGCCACCCTCGATGTACTGCGGGAAGAACACGCCTTCGACGTCGTCGCGCGAGAAGCCCC
>CALIEP010000114.1 GCA_938022345.1 uncultured Actinomyces sp. | reverse complement strand
GAATGGGTTGATCTATGTACTGGGTATGCAGCGATTGCGCTTGCACTTTCTACTGAAACTGGCCATCAGGTGACCGCCGTTGAAATTGACTCCGATGCTTTTGCTTACGCCGAGCGCAACCTCGCTCGATACCCGAAAGCCCAGATTCGCCTCGTCAAGGGGGACGCGACGGCCACCGACACTCTGCGCGAGCTCAATGGGAAAACCTCATTGGTCGTGACAAACCCGCCCTATGTACCCGCGCAGGAAGCGCCGACACAAATCGAGGCGCAGCAGGACCCTGCGCGTGCTCTATACGGTGGGGGAGATGACGGTACTGAGATTCCTCGTCGGATTATTGAACGTTCGCGTGAGCTCCTTGTTAGTGGGGGAATGCTGGCTATGGAGCACTCTCCCTCGCAGGCACAAACGCTCCGCGAAGTCGCGGTGATGAACGGATTTACTCAGGTTCATACTCGCAGTGATTTAAGCGTAGTTGAGCGTTTCCTCATCGCTTGGAAAACACAGAGAAAGTAATTCACAGTGGAACATATTTTTGAGTGCGCTCATGGCTGGGCAAAGGACGAACTCGACCTCCTTAAAGGACAGATTCGGGAGGGCGCGTTGGTTGTTCTGCCAACTGATACCGTGTATGGAATCGGTGTATCCGCCGATGACCACGAGGGTGTTCGTCGTCTTCTTGCGGCGAAAGGCCGCGGAGAGACTATGCCGCCTCCCGTCCTAGTCGCCTCTGTTGGGCAAGCGCAGAGTGTCTCAATTGACCTTGACGACGATGCCATTGGGCTGATGAAAGCCTTCTGGCCGGGTGCGCTCACTCTGATTGTGCGTGCAAACCCCAGTGTGAACTGGGACCTTGGAAAAACTCACGGCACAGTCGCGCTTCGCATGCCCAATCATCCGCAAGTGTGTGAGCTGCTCGAGGCCGTGGGGCCGATGGCAGTGACCTCAGCCAACCTAACGGGACAGCCTCCTGCGACAAATATTGATGAAGCGCTCGGATACTTCCGTGGCACGGTAGACTACTACGTGAATTCGGGGCCGACCCAGAGCGCACAACCGTCCACAATTATCGATTGTGCACACGGACAGGCTCGCGTACTTCGCGAAGGAGCACTGAGCGTAGAAGATATTGCCAGGGTGCTGGACTACCAGCCCCTAGCTCGCTGAGGGAGGAGACATCGACGCCGTGAAGGTTTATGTCCTGCTGATGGTCGTGGCTGCCGCACTCACCGTGCTGCTGACACCGCTGGTCCGCTGGGCATGCCTGCGTTGGGGGATTGTCCCCAAGCTGCGCAGCAGAGATATCCAATCCACTCCTATTCCTCGACTTGGAGGAATCGCGATCACCATCGCTCTGGTGATCACGATGCTCATCAGTGCACGAATCCCTTATATGTCACCTCTCTTTGAAACGAATGCTGCCTGGGCTGTTGTCGTAGGTGCACTCGCGATGTGCATTCTCGGCGTTGTTGATGATGTCGTGGAATTGGACTGGCTGACGAAACTTTCCGGACAGATTCTGATCGCCGGTTCGATGGCTTTCAATGGCGTGCAATTGGTCAGTTTCCCAATTTTTGGTGTCACAATTGGCTCCTCACGCCTCTCCTTGATGCTGACCGTTTTCCTCATCGTCGGAATCATGAATGCGGTCAACTTCATTGATGGTTTGGATGGTCTGGCCGCTGGTGTCGTCGGGATCGGAGCTGCGGCATTCTTCGTCTACTCCTACGTACTCACG
>CALIEP010000113.1 GCA_938022345.1 uncultured Actinomyces sp. | reverse complement strand
TGAGGAAGAGCACCCTGTCACGCACCGATTACGTCGTTCGTATCCCGATGATGGGCGGTGTTGATTCACTCAACGTTGCTGCAGCAAGTGCGGTTGCCCTATGGGCAACGCGACTACCTCGCGCGTAGCTCCTTCACAATATCCGCGATCACACCGACGCATTCTTACCAACCACTCACAGCGAGGGTCGGGTATCCGGCGGCCTTCACCGGATAATCGTTACCGGCCTCGTCTAGCCGATCCCCAATGAAGAGCATGTCTTCTGGTGCGATTCCAGTGATTTCAACAAGCTTGCCCATCCCGTAGGCCTTATCGATTCCGTGACGAGTGATATCAACTGAAGTTGATCCTCCCCCACGGACCTCAAGATCCGGAAGATCCTCTGCAACCGCATCGCGAAGAGCCCGCTTCTTGTCACCTGTCGGGTCCCACGCGCGCTTCGCCTCTAGAGGTGCTTTCTGACCCAGCGCTGAGAAGGTAATCTGCGAACCTCGGTCCTCAATGATTTGTCCCCAAGGATGGGATTCCCATACTCCTTGCTCACGCGCATGGCGTTCGAGCGAGGCAATTGCGCGCTCACGCTGCTCCGTAGTCAGGTCATTGGCATAGACCTGTTCCCACTGAGCATCCTGCTCATCCCAACGGTAGTAACGCGTCCCGCAGGTGGGCATGAGATGCAAGTTCTTCAATTGAGAAGAAGAAGCACCGAGGTTGTCCAGTAGCTGGGTGCGAAACTGTCCAAACTCTCCACCAGAGATCACGCACACTGGGACACAGTCGAGCAGTGCACGAAGTTGATTGGCCATCGGCTCCGGAAGTGCAGACTTCGACGGTGCCAGGGTGTCATCAAGATCAAAGGCGACGAGACGCACATCTTCCCCTATCGTGTCGGAACTTCAGCCTTTTGCGAAGCAAGAGTTTCATGCTCCTCATCGCCATCCGGAGTTGGCAGGATTCTGAGCATAACCATGGATGCAACAAGCCCTCCCCATACCAGAAGGATCGTCACAATCATCATGATGATAGCAGCGGGGTTCATGCGATCTCCTTAGATGTTGACGAGGTGCTTGAGCGCTGAGGATGCGACCAGGGCATCAGTGTAACGATTGCGGATGCCAGGAGCGCTAAACCGACAGATCCCCACCCGAAGATGTTCACGAGATACCCGG
>CALIEP010000112.1 GCA_938022345.1 uncultured Actinomyces sp. | reverse complement strand
AATCCCACAGGGTTGGTAGTTCTTCCACTGCTCCCTCGGGCAAGGTTGCATACCATGGATTCAGCCAGGCGGAGTTCGCGCGTCGTACGGAATCAACACGCAGATGGTCGCGTCCCAGAAGCGGGCGAATTGTCATGACCGCAGGGGGCACAGAGGATGATGCGCGAATGAAACCTTCCGAAACTGGATCCTCAATGCGCACACTGAAGAAGGACGGATCACGCCCCCACACCGCAGCGGGTGCAAAAAGCTCGCGCAGTCCCATTCCGAGCAGGTACCCAATCAGTCCAAAACCATGCAGCGCAAAGTATCGCCGACGCGCACATTCGTCACGTCTTCGGGGACCACCGCAAGCGCATTCGATTCAGCCAACGCCGAGAGCAGAAACGAGGCAGGAGCTCCCATCACCTTCGCCTGGTAGCCCGGGCGAGGTTCGCCCACTAGACGCACACGCACGAACTCGCGACGGCCTCGCGGCGAATACCACGAGCGATCCACACGCGCTTCAACGCTGGGACGGTTGAGAACAGTCCAGCCCTGCATGTGGCGCAGAGCAGGACGCACATAGACCTCGAAGCAGACCTGGGCGGAAACAGGGTCCCCGGGAAGGCAGAAAATAGGCGTACCCGAGCGCCCCTGGTCGTCACCGCCGACAGTTCCCACACCAAGGATGTGACCGGGCCATGCAGCAACCGAATCGAAGCGAACCGTACCGAGTGCGGATAAGACCTCGCGGACCGTATCGCCACTTCCGTAAGAAATACCGCCCGTCGTCAAGATCAAATCGGCACGAACCAACTGATCTTCAATAGTTTCACGAAGAACAGAACGCTCATCCGGAACGGCAGACACGCGGAAGGTCTGCGCACCAGCATCGGTAATAGCCGTCGAAAGCGCGTGGCCATTGGCATCGAAGACCGTTCCGGGGCGCGACTCACGGCCAGGTTCAACGATCTCATCACCGATGGACAAAATCACCACGCGGGGACGCGGGTGAACCAGAACGCGGGAACGGCCAACGCCGGCAAGCAGAGCAACCTGACGGGCACCCACACGGGTCCCCGCTCGAAGAACAACGGTTCCTTCTTCCACGTCCTCAGCCTTACGGCGGATGTTCTCCCCCACCGCAGGCTGAGTTTTTGCGGAAACCTTAGAAATGCCATGGTCGCTGAATTCCAGAGCAAGAACTGCATCCGCACCCTGAGGCATAGGAGCGCCAGACGCGATGCGGATCGCGCGGCCTCGGATCAGGGCAGCCGGGTGAATATCACCCGCGCGGATTTCTTCCGTAACGGGCAGAACGACAGGGGCATCCGGGCGGGCACCTTCAAGGTCAGCTGCAGCAACCGCGTAACCATCGCACGCAGCCAGATCAGCGACCGGAAGGTTGAAGGGAGCCTCAACGTCCTCTGCCAAGACGCAGCCCACAGCGTCTGGAAGTTGAACATCCAGAGGGGGCTGCTGCCCGACGGCAGAAATACAGTCTTGATAGAAATCAGCGACCGAGCGCATTACAGACCTAGAACTTTCGCCAGACGGCCTTTCAGCTGGGTACCGGCCTCGTTGACCAAGAACTCAGCCAACTTCGGACCAAGCTTCGGGTCTTCCAAAGCCAAGGCAATATTGGCCTCGAGGTAGCCGAGCTTGTCACCGGTGTCGAAACGACGGTCATTGACAACGACACCGTACAGGCCGCCGCCGTCCTCGGGATCGCGGTCGATCAGGCGCGCGAAACCATCAGTCAGCTGATATTCGCCACCGCGACCGGGCTCAATCTTTGTCAGTTCATCGAAGATCGCGGGGTCGAAGACGTAGCGTCCAACAACCGCGTACTCACTCATGACCTCTTCAAGCGGTGGCTTCTCGACAACGCGATCAATACGCATGAGATCGCCATCCTTGAGGGAAACACCTTCGGGGATCTCCAGAGGTGTAACCGAAGTCGACGCGTAGGCGGTCGCCTGTTCTGGAGTCACGCGCAGAAGGGCGACAACCGAACCACCAAGCGCATGGCGCACATCAATCATGTGCTTGAGCAGCGTGGAATTCGGGTGCATGAGGTCGTCAGGAAGCATCACAGCAAAGGGAGCATTTCCGACGTGCTGACGGGCCTGCAAAACAGCATGCCCCAGACCCAGCGGGTGTCCCTGGCGCACCGAGTGCATGCGCGCAAGCTTGAGGTATTCACGGGAGAGGGCAAGAAGCTCGTCCTTGCCTGCCTTCTCGAGCTCATTTTCAAGACCGGGGTCGGCATCGAAGTAGGCTTCGATGGATTCCTTACCGGTTCGAGTTACGAAGAGCATATCGTCGATACCGGCATCCGTTGCCTCTCGAGCGATATATTCGATTGAAGGACGGTCAACAACAGGCAGCATTTCCTTGGGCACAGACTTTGTGATCGGCAGGAAACGGGTGCCGCGTCCGGCGGCCGGAACAACCGCGTGACGCACAGGTACATTTCGATCTGTCATAGTCACCAGAGTAGTCGAGGAAGGGGCATGGGAGCGAAATGACCATGCATAAAAACTCACTTCGCGCTGAAATTCGTGCGCGCAGGAACCAGTATTGGGATTCCCGAGGCCACGGCAAGGTACAGGGTGAGCGTGACGCTTTGACCGCGAATTTCCGTCAAGCACTCGATGCTTTTGGAATCACTCCCAGCCGCGAGCACCCACTTGCGGCTTTTTATCCAATGGAAAAGGAACCGGATATTTCGGGAATCCTGGCCAGTTTTGACCCCGTTTTACTTCCTGTTCTTGAACGCGAGGACGGCACGCTGTTGCGCGAACCCCGCTGGACCCTTCATTCCCGAGGCGACGAGTTGACTCGCCCCAACCCGCGCTTCCCAGCCCAAAGCCGCGCACCTATCCGCGAAGCCCCGGCTCTTGAAGTGGCCTCGGTTGTCCTCATCGCTGGTCTTTCAGTCGACGAGGCCGGTACTCGCCTTGGGCAGGGCGGCGGCTGGTACGACCGTGCACTGCTATATAAGGACGCGTCGGCCCCTGTCATTGCTTGCATTTTTGATTGGGAGTATCGGGGAAAAGAATTGCTCCCCCATGAGGATCACGATATTCCGGTAGATGGAGTCATTACTCCATTGCGCTTTATTAAACTGGGAATCAAGTGAACAGCTCCTGCACAGGCTGGGCGCAATCTGTGAGGAAGACTGCGTATTTTGAGCTTCCCAAGGCACCGGTGTAGCCGATAGGCTTTCTCCTTGGTTGACGCATACGCGTCACGCAACACGTGCGAGTTCGGTGAAACCTGCTGGACTCAGAGCTGAATATCAATAACTCAAGGAGAAATCCATGCTTAAGGGCTTCAAGGAATTCATTTCCCGCGGAAACGCCATTGATCTTGCCGTCGGCATGGTGATCGGTGCTGCCTTCACCACAGTCGTCACCGCACTGGTTAATCAGGTCATCAACCCCCTCATCGGTGGTCTTTTTGGCGAGCAGAACTTCGACGATGTCTTCAAGTTCACCATTGGCACAGCAACCGTGCAGCCCGGTGCCGTCATCACTGCGCTCGTGAACTTCCTGCTCGTCGCCTTCGCCCTGTACTTCTTCATCGTCTTGCCGATGAACGCGCTGGCAGCACGCCGCAAGAAGGAAGAAGCTGCGGAGACCCCCGAGGTCAGCGAAGATGTTCAGCTGCTCTCGGAGATCCGCGACCTGCTTAAGGCTCAGAACAACAACTGATTGTTCGCCTGAAAACGTCACGGTGGTGGCAACCAAATGGTTGCCACCACCGTTTTTCTATGTCATTCTGCGCCAACTAAATCCGCGCTTGGGAGTGTGGAGGGACGTTAGCGGCGAGGCGAGCAGTATTTGACTGATCCGCCTCGCCAACTATATGCGCCTTATCAAGAGCATCCTGACGTTCTTGGTCGGAAACTCGATCCTCCAGCGAGGTAGGGATCCCCTGTGAAATCAGCCTTTCATCAACCTCGTTGACGAAGAGTACGCGCCTGCGCTTCCGCGAGCGCGTTACCTCAGAGGCGTCACTCACTTACTATTCCTACGAATCACATGACGCAAGACCGCATCGGTCTGGGCGCCGCGACGAGTCAATCCAAGTGCGCGCCAGAGCTCGTCAACGGCCTCTTCTTCGCTGCGCTCAACACCATCGGATGCCACCCACAGTGCGACCTCATCCAATTGATCATCGCTATAGGCCGCCAGAGGCAAACCGCGCGCAATCGCGGGACGTTCTCCACGCGCGCTATCAGCGTCGTTTTCAGACTCAGCCTCGGCCTCGTTCTCACGAGCATCCTCAACCAACTCATCACGGCGCTGACGAGCCTGCGAGGCCTCGTCATCCTCCTGATCCCCATGCGATGCCTCGGCGGAAACAGAAGCGAAAGCATCTTCTTCTTCAGCTACGCCAAACTCAGCGTCCGGATCTTCGGGAAGCTCAAGTACTGGTGCTGCGGGACCGTTGATCTCATCAACTGCATCCAGCACCAGCTGGACAATGCGATCCGTTTCCTTTGCGGGGTCAATGAAAACCGCCATCGACAATGCGATATGCACCTTCCATCCCTGCTCCTCAAGCATCGAAGGCCACAGACGATCGCGTACACGCAATGAAGGCTGAGCAACATACTCATCGTCATCAGTCAGAACCGCGAGGAGCAGACGTCCCGGAACCTCGGGGTGTCCGATAGCAAGGGGAATCCGCAAACCACCGGGAATACCGATATTTGCAACAACCTCAAGACCCAAGCCGTACAGGCGATCCGCAAGGTCGATGAGCAGACGATCCGGCTCGATCTCCAGGGTCGGCCAGGCATCAATTCCCACACCTGACTGGCCCTGAGCGATCTCCAGCAGATCGACCAGCATGAGCGCACCGCGCTGGGACAAACGCGAAGTATCAATCTCTTCGGGTCGAATCGAAGAGACAACAGTCAGATCGCCGCGCACCGAGCGCAAGACATCAGCCATTACTCCCGCACCCGCAGGGGAAGAAAAAACGCCAAAGTGGTGAATAACGCGACCGTGAGGAGTCTTCGCGAAACCAACAGAAATAATGACGTGGTCGCGGCCCAGGCCTCGTGCACCATCGGGGTCAACAACCACGAAAGGTTCCACGCGCGCGGGATCAAAGAACGAGGCCAAGCCGGGCTCGGCGCCGATCGTGCGCGTCAGTTGGGCGCGGATTCGCTCAGCGTGCTGTGAATTCAACGCGACGACAGCAAGAGAACGATCCGGGGTTGAAGTCGCGTGCTCAAGAACAGCCTCGACAACAGCATCAACTTCTACGGAAGTCGACTCAACGGCCTCACTTCCAGGAGTCGGCATTCCCGTGCCCTCTGTCCACACCGCGGTCACCGGAGCGCTGGCAGAGGTCCAAGGAACCGGAACACCCGTGTGGTCAACGCGGTATCGGGCAAGAAGCAATGCCATCTGATCGTTCAAGCGCGTTGGGCGAACATCCATGCGCACGTGCGGAAGAACCTCGGCCAGGGCCTCGACGGCATCCTCACCGTGTTCCTGCGCAAGATCGGCAAAGACGACTACCTGCGATGCTCGCGAAATAATCGGAACCAGTTCTGCAATGGGGAGCTCATCGATGCCGTCCAAAATAACGACATCGACTTGTTGCTGCTCAGGCAAAATTTGGGGAACCAGTGTCGGGACCGTCAAAACCGCGGGAATAAGCTTCCACGACAAGGGGAATTGCGCGTACAAAGACGTCAGCGGATGTTGGTCTTGGACGGCCAATTCAAGAGCGCGCAAGGCTTGTGGATCATCGGCCAAAGCCTGCGTACGTACCCGATGCAGACGCGAAATGACCTGCGGGACCAGCGATGCGACCTGACGGCGATCCAAATCGCGGCCCTCAATCAAGGTTTGCTCCAAAACGGTAGGATCAAAACCACCCAAGCGCGAATCGGTTGCCAGCATCAAGCCCAAGATCGAGGCCCACCACGCTAGGTCAAGTTCGGCATCCAGTTGGTCGTCAGCGACATGACGCTGACGAAGATCTCGGGTCAGCGGTTCAAGGCCAAGCTCGGACAGAGCCTTCAAAACCGCAACGCGACGAGGAAGCTCGTAACCACCTTCGGGATCAGCACTCAGCCTCTCGCACAGTTTCGCCAAGTCAGCAATCGGCATCGCCTCAAGATCACCGTGAGCCGTCGCAAACATGGGCGTCAGATGCTCAAGATCTTCCGCAACATCCTGGGTCAGTTCCACAGCCTGTGTCAGATTCGACGGCAGTGTCGGCCAGCCATCAGAATCGCAATGCTGGCGCCACACATCACGTCGTTCCTGAACGGTCAGCAGAGCACGGTGAAGATCATTGACGTGGGTACCCGGGCGGAGCATATCCTGCGCTTGTTTGACCAAACGGACTCGCTGAGAACGCGACATGGAAATACCGTGTTCTTGACGCCACTTCTTCGAAGCGGTCGCAATCACCATATCGGCTGCAGAGCGCTCGAAGACGCGGGGCTGGAAGATATCCAGAACCTCACGAACGCCCTCGAACATCGACAGCTGTGCATACCACTGACGCATATCAGCAGCGGGGGTGATCCCACTTTCTCCCGCAACCGAGGACATGACGACTCGCAATTGCGGAAGCGTTTCCTTTGCCAGACGATCGACTCGCTCAAGAACATCGGGAACCTGCTCTTGGGAGCCAATGACGATCCCCTTCCAGGGACCAACCTGCGCTTGGCGCGAGAAAACTCCAAGGGCCGAGGCCTCGTGAAGAAGCTCGCGGGCACGCTCCCCCTGGTCGGAAGCGATCTCAAGAAGAACATCCTCGCCAAGGCGTACACGAGTTCGGGGAGCGGGCTTTGTTGCCGTTAGATCAGTCAGAACCTGAAGCGCATTGAAAGCACTGACACCGAAATTCTTGAAGGGGTGGTGCAAATAGGTGGTGTAAGAAGACAGGGTTTGACGGATGGTACACAAACGCGCACGCATCTGCGCAACTTCGGCCGTATCTTCAACCGAGTTCGTGTCTTCAGCCGCGTGAAGAAGCTTCTCCGCTAGCAGCGCATCGGTTGCATTCGAGCCATCAATGCGTACCGCGGCTTCATCGATACCGAGCTCACGAAGACGCCCGTGAACAGCAAGGGCGCGCGAGGGCGAACCTGCAATGTGAACCAGTGTGCGTCCATTCGCGGCACTATCGGCAATAATCGCAGAAATAAGGGAAGCATCATCTGCACCCGAAGGCGTATCGACAATGAAGTAATGGCCTTCTGCAACGGCCTCAACAACATCTTGTTGACGCGGGGTCAGATCGCCTGCACCGCGTTCCTCATCGGGGTCACGGTCATTGGGATTGGACTGGGGAAGAGGACCAGAGATCGCACTTCTAGCCGCCGCATCCCCAGCAAGAGCACGAATCACGCGGTTCTTCATCAGAACGGCAGGATGGTCAAGCTCGCGGAGTAGAAGTGCAGCAGGGTGTTCAAAAATCCCAATTGTCAGTTCTTCACGAACATCGAAATTCTCGAGAACCGAGGCCGCCCGCCGGGCATGGTCCAAAACCACGGATGCAGAAAAACCGTGCGTCTGAGTCGACAGATGCGCAACTTCATCCATATCGATGCGCACGCCTTTGTCCGCGAGCGCATCTTCAAAAGCAGCAGAGAGTTCCATTCCATGACGCAAGGTGATAACGACATCATCACCTTCAACGGCAAGACGCAGCGGGCGGAGGAAAACGGGAGAGCTCTGTCGGGCCTCGCCGCTGCCCCACTGCGCGTGACCGATGGCAATGTGGACAGGGGCAACACCGTGGCGCATTGCCATTTCGTGGGCGAAAGAGACCAGGGAACGCGCGCGCTCGAGAGCGCGCTTATGGGCCGCACTTTCACGGATCAGGCTGGACAATTTCGTGGGTCGTCCAGCATAAAGCTGCGCCAATCCTCCCGGGTGCGCCTCAGAGACGGTCAGGCTTGGGAAGGAGTTCCCACCTTCCTGCGAAGTCAATAGGCGCAGTTGCGCACGCCATTCTTGGACAACATGGTCGCTGGGTGCGCTCGGCGTTTCGGGAACGGTTTTTACCGGTTCCCGTGAGGAATCTTGCGTCGATCGAGAAAAGAAATTAACGGCCACAAAACCACCGTAATAGAAATGACTCCTTAGCCACGAGAGGGAACGCCGTAAGGCAACATTTTCCCAGCACTCGGGCTACCGAGTCCGGCTGCCCGCAGTGACTTAAGCTATCTCCATGAGCACTGTTGCAACTGATTTTGCCTCCAAGCTGGAACCACTGGTCGAATTGGCCGAACGCGCGGGTATCTCCAGTGAGCACCTTCTCCCCTACGGATTTGATCTGGCAAAGATCGATCTGGCCGCTGTCGACACTTCCGCTCCCCAACGAGCCCGCTACGTCGTTGTGACGGCAACTTCCCCCACGCCTTTCGGCGAGGGGAAAACGACGACTGCTATCGGCCTCGTTCAGGGGTTGGCACTTGAGGGTGCTAGCGCAACTTTGACAATCCGTCAGCCCTCAATGGGGCCGACTTTTGGTGTCAAAGGCGGTGCGGCCGGCAATGGTAAGAGCCAGGTCCTGCCATTCGAGAAGATGAATCTGCACCTGACCGGAGATTTCCACGCAATCACAGCTGCACACAACCTACTGTCTGCGATGATCGATAACCACCTGCATCAGGGAAATGAGCTACACATTAAGGAGCGCTCCATCACGTGGCCACGCGTTCTAGACGTTAATGACCGCTCTTTGCGCCACGTCGTCACGGGCTTGGGTGGTGCAATTGATGGCGTAACCCGTCAGTCGTCCTTTGACATCACCGCCGCCAGCGAGGTCATGGTCATCATGTCCTTGGCCACCTCTTACGCGGATCTTCGCGAGCGTTTAGGACGCATTGTGATCGGTCAAAATGAGGCCGGCGAATACGTCACCGCCGAGGACCTGAAAGCTGCGGGAGCAATGGCTGCGCTCCTGCGCGACGCACTCTGCCCGAACCTTTTGCGCACGACTGAAGGCAGCCCGGTCCTGGTTCACACAGGTCCTTTCGGCAATATTGCAACGGGTTGTTCCTCGGTGATTGCGGACCGTCTTGCCGGGCAACACAGTGATTACGTGGTGACCGAGGCCGGTTTTGGCGCGGATATGGGTGCCGAGCGTTTCTTCGATATCAAGTGCCCCGTGGGCGGTTTACGTCCCGATTGCGCAGTGATAGTCACGACGGTTCGCGCACTCAAGTCCCACTCCGGTAAGTACCGCCTCGCTCCGGGCAAACCCCTGCCCGATGCTATGACCGAGGAAAACGTCGAAGAGATTCGCACGGGTAGCGCAAACCTTCTCAAGCACATTGAGATTGTCCGCGGTTTCGGCCTGAATCCCGTGGTTGCGATCAATGTCTTCCCCACCGACCACGAGGCCGAGCTCGCTGAGATTGAAAAAATTTGCGCCGAGGCCGGGGTGCGTGTGGCGCGCTCCCTAGGTGTCGTTGAGGGCGGCGAAGGCGCGCGTGAGCTTGCACGTGAAGTAGCTGCGGCGTGTGAAGAATCCGCCGATGCGCAGATTCGTCCTCTCTACGAAGATTCTGATTCCCTTAAAGACAAGATTGCAAAGGTCGCTGCTATGTACGGGGCATCGGGAGTGGATTACACTCCTGCCGCCGCAAAGCGCCTCAAGGAATACCAGGCAGCTGGCTTTGGTTCGCTCAAGGTTGTGGTTGCCAAAACTCCGATGTCGCTCAGCGCCGATCCGCAAGCGAAGGGAGCGCCTACGGGTTGGACTCTTCCCATTCGCGAAGTTCGCCTTGCGGCTGGCGCAGGCTATGTCTACGCAATTTCGGGAACGCTTTCAACGATGCCCGGTTTGTCGGCTCACCCTGCGGCAGAACGAATTGGACTGACCACTGACGGTGAAATCACCGGAGTGAAGTAAGCCTACGAATAGATTCTTAGAAGGCTCCCTGTCGATCACTGCTTCATGCAGGTCAACAGGGAGCCTTCTTGTTGATTGGGCTCAGGCTGCGACTAGATGACCAGAGGACATCCCGAACAGTGAAGCATCACCTCGGGAGCCTTATTCCCGTGGCACGCACCCAAGCCCGAAGCGCACAGGGACTGCGCACTGGTTGCATGGCCTCGGCGCTCCATGTCCTCAATGACGACAGTGGCAAATGCCTTCGACACCTGCGCTTGTGCTGCTGCGGCTTCTAGGGTGCACCCCCGCGCCAGCGCCTCTCTGAGACGCTGGACGGGAGAAACAAACTGAGTAGAAGCCATTAGAAAAGCAGCCGTCCGATCTGGAAGACGCCAACAGCCAACAGCCACGCAGTGCAGAGTTGGACTGCAACAGCGGCAGCGGTGAGCTTTCCGCCAATCTGGCGGACCTGTTCAGCTACTGTCGCCATGCAGGGCGTGTAGGTCAGCACAAAGACCAAGAATGCGAAGGCACCGATCGGCGCTGCATCTCCTGCAGACTTTTGGAAGGATTCAGTGACCAACTGAGGCAGTGAACCAAGATCGTCACCGCCGTCCTCGGCATCTCCGCCTTCTGTTTCGGGATCCATGTTGTAGGAGGTGACGATCGACGAGATCACTGTTTCCTTCGCAACGAAACCGGTCATCAGAGCGCCGGTCATGTGCCACTCACCAAAACCAGCGGGCTTGAAGACAGGCTCAAGCACCTGAGCGGTGCGCCCGTAAAGGGAGTCCTCCATTGGGAGTTCGGAATCGGCAAAAGAGTAGTTTCCTGCCATCGGAATGGCGCCCATGAGCCACACGACGAAGGTCATGGCCAAGATGATCTTGCCTGCGCCCTTCACGAAGGCCCACGCGCGCAACCACGTAGTCCGCAAGATCACGAAAACTCGCGGAACCTGGTAGGCGGGAAGTATCAGGAACAGTGGAGAGTCCGTGGTCTTCTTCGTGAAGAACGGCTTGAGGATAAGTGCTCCCAAGACCACCATGATGAGCGAGAGAACATAGAGCGAGAAGATCACCGTTCCAGCACTATCAGGGAAGAAAATCCGCGCGATCATCAAGTAGATGGTCAGTCGCGCTGCGCACGAGGTATAGGGCGTAATGATGGTGGTGACGATTCGCTGGGCAGTGTTAGGAAGCGTTCGCGTTGCTGCCAGTGACGGCAGATTGCATCCGAATCCCATGATGAGCGGCAAAATCACACGGCCATCCAGGCCGATCGCACGCATGACGCGGTCACCAAGGAAGGCTGCACGGGCCATATAACCGGAGTCTTCCAGGATGGAAA
>CALIEP010000111.1 GCA_938022345.1 uncultured Actinomyces sp. | reverse complement strand
GCCACTGCCTCGGCAATCTAGGAAGAAAGCACTGGAAGTGGCGTCGAACAACTGGTTTTAGAGTACCCGGATGATCCCCTTGCTCTGGAGGGCTACGGCGCGGGCCAAGACATTGACGTTGAAACCGCAATATGCCATGCGGTCGATGAGCTATGTGCTGAAGGCCCCGGGGATATTTTGGTATTCCTTCCGGGTGAGCGCGATATCCGCGATACCGAACAGGCGTTGCGCGATCACCTGAGAAATCGCGCGCCCAAGGATATCTCGCACTCGAAAAACCCCGCAGATATCGAAATTTTGCCCCTGTTTGCGCGCCTCAGTTCTGCAGAACAACACCGGATTTTTGAGGAACACAGCCATCGGCGCGTTGTTCTGGCGACAAACGTTGCTGAAACCTCGCTGACGGTTCCGGGAATCCGCTACGTGATCGATCCGGGACTGGCGCGAATTTCGCGCTATTCCAATAAGACCAAGGTTCAGCGCCTACCCATCGAAGAGATTTCGAAGGCCAGCGCGAATCAGCGCTCAGGGCGTTGCGGACGCGTTGCGGACGGTATCGCGATTCGCCTGTATTCCGCTGATAATTTCGCGTCGAGGCCGGACTTTACTGAGCCGGAAATCTTGCGTACCTCGCTGGCCTCGGTCATTTTGCAGATGAGTGCTTTGGGCTTGGGAGATGTTACTTCTTTCCCCTTCGTCGATGCGCCGGACTCGCGGGCGATCCGCGATGGCATCAATCAACTCGTTGAAATTGGGGCACTGCGCCCACTGGACTCGTCCAAGAAGTCCGATTATGCCGCGCTCGCACAGGGAAACCAAGGACTTGAGCTCACACGCCTTGGTCGCGATTTAGCTCGGCTTCCCATCGATCCACGCCTGGGCCGAATGCTCATCGCTGGGCATGAATCAGGATGCGCCTCGGAAATTTTAGTCATCGTTGCTGCGCTATCGATTCAGGATGTCCGCGAGCGCCCACTGGAACACCAGGAAGCTGCAGATACGGCACACGCGCGTTTTGCTGACCCTCACTCCGATTTCTTGACCTACCTCAATTTATGGCGCTACCTGCACGTCCAACAGCGCGATCTTTCAGGTAGCGCGTTTAGACGTATGTGCCGGGCAGAATTCATTCACTACCTGCGTTTCAGCGAGTGGCGCGATATCGCCCACCAGCTGCGCGATATGGCCCGCAGCATCGGAATCAATACCGAGCCGCTGTGGATGCCTTCAGTGGGTGATGTGGTCGAGCAGGCATCACGTACGGGAATTGCGGACGCCGCAGCGAAGGCTGCAGTTGCCTTCACGCGCTCAACCAGCGCTGTCGACACCGACGATATTCACCGTTCAATCCTCGTTGGTCTGCTCTCCAGTCTGGGCGCGTGGGATCCGGCAACTCGAGACTATACGGGTAGCCGAGGCACTCACTTCACTATTTGGCCTGGTTCGGGAATCACTGGCCATCCCGATTGGGTGATGACCGCAGAATTGGTTGAGACCTCGCGACTCTTTGCACGTACGGTCGCCCGTATTCGCCCCGAATGGGTCGAGCCATTGGCAAAAGACCTACTCAACCATGTCTATTCCGAACCCACATGGAATTCTTCGCGGGGCGCGGCTTACGTTCAAGAAAAAGTGATGCTCTACGGGCTGACATTGATCGCAGACCGCTCGGTGTTGCTGGGACGGCTGGGTTCTACTCCCCTGGGGTCGATCCGAGGTGCTGTTCCAACAGATTCGCCTTTTGCGATCGCCCAGCAAAGCCCAATCACCGCCGCCGAGCTCGCTCGTGAAATGTTCATCCGCCACGCGCTTGTTCAGGGTCAGTGGCGTGAGCGTCATGCCTTCCAACGTCGCAACGATGAGGCGATCGAGCGCGCAAGGGAAACCGAGCGCCGCAGCCGCACCCACGGCCTCGTCGCTGATGAAATGGCGTTGGAGCGTTTCTTTGACGATCTCCTCCCCGCCTCGATCATCTCTGCCGGGCACTTTAATCGCTGGTGGAAGAACGAAAAGCACCAGAATCCTCATCTTTTGGATTACCCACCCGAGCTTCTGCTTCCCCGAGGCCTGGGCCAGACCGGAGAGGGCTTCCCCGATCATTGGCAGCAGGGAGAGCTTCGCCTTCCCTTGTCCTATGAGTTCCACCCCGGCTCCCCCCGCGATGGTGTTTCGATGTCCATTCCCGTCGAGGCCTTGGGGCGTGTGAGCGATGAGGGTACCGATTGGTTAGTACCGGGTATGCGCGAGGAACTCATTACCGAGGCAATACGCGCGCTTCCCAAGGCCAAGCGCCGCCTGCTTGCACCCGCTCCCGAAGTTGCAAAGAGCGTTGCCGCGTGGATTGATGATTTCCGAGGCGGGGGCGTGAGTGCTGACAAGGAGCTTGATCACGCACCCTCTGGTGGTGCTTCCGCTGACGTTGCGTCCTCTGCCTCTACACCCGATGAAGATCCAGCCTCGCTGAGCGCTGCTCTTGGGCGCTTGGCGGCATGGGGACAAAAAACAGGTCAGGGCCGCAGCGATAAGCGCCTGTCCAAGGCCAGTACGCCCACCCAAGACGAACGGGGTAAAGGCCGCGATCTTTCTGCGGTTTCCTCAGCTCAAACCTCCGATAGATCCCCGAAGTCTTCCACGCAAAATCCCGGTGGAGCCCACACCGCTGCCGCGCAGGCTGACTCGACGTCCTTCGACGAACTTTTCACTCGCGCAATCCGTGAGCTCCGAGGTGTTGACCTGAGTGATTCCGATCTCCACGCCATGCACGATGCGCTTCCCGATCACTTGCTCATGACCTTCGTTGTCTACGATCGCGAGGGACGCGAACTGGGAAGCGGGAAAGATCTGGGGTATCTCAAACGAACCTTGGCCGGTGCGACCGATAGCGCGTTGCGAACGGCCGTTCGCCAGGCATTGACTGAAGCCCAAGAACGCAGTGCACAAGGCAAGCATCGCTCCGGCGCAGAAGCTAAGCCTGAGTCTGTGAGTCCCTCAAGGACTGAGTCTGTCGAGGCGAAAGCTCACACGCAAGGGAAGGCAGCGACGGCCTCGGGAGCAATCGACGCTAGCGACGGCACTCCTGGAAGCGAACTATTCGCAGATCATCTTGAGGATTTCCCAACCACCCCTTTGCCAACCTCGATTGAATCTCAGGCACAGGGGCTCACAATTCGCGCGTTCCCCGCACTAGTTCCCCAAGGCAAGCCCGAGAATCCCTTGGCGGGCATGCGCGTCATGGCAAATGCTTCGCAGGCAAGAAGCGAGCACGGCTTGGGGGTGGCGAACCTCGTCCTGCGCCGCGTTCAGCTATCGACCAAGCGCGTCTCGACGCGTTGGAGTGGACGCGAGGCACTCATGCTGACATCAACCCCCTATCGAAGCAGCGAGGCTCTGATCGCAGATGCACAGTGGGCAAGTGTGCGCACACTCACGGTGTCTCTGAGCGGAAATCAGGGACTGTGGGCGGTACGTGATCGCTCGAGCTTTGACGACCTTTCCCAGCGCGTGAGGGATCTGCACGAAGATCAGGTCTATTCGATTATTGAAGTCGTTGTGCGTGCGATGGAATCCTGGGCGCAGCTTCAAGACACCCTTGCGACTGCAGATGCACAGGCCTATTCCTCCCTTCGCGAGGATGTTGAAAGAATCGCGAATTCCCTGGTATTTAATGGATTCATTGCCGCAACACCTATCGAGCGTCTTCGCAACCTTCCGCGATACATTCAGGCTCAATCTTTACGTGTCCGTAAAGCTTCGCGTTCACCTTCCGATCTTGCGCGTGACGAGCGCTCTGCTCAGGCCTTGGCACAGGTCGATGACGAGCTCAATGAACTTCGCGATCTCATGGATACGCGTCCTTTCGACGCACGCCACGCCAGCGCATTTTAGGAACTCTTGTGGATGCGTGAAGAGCTGCGCGTTTCTCTCTTTGCACAAGAACTGGGGACCGCGCGCAAGATTTCACCTCAACGCATGTTGGCAGCGATCGATCGTCTTCACGAGGCCATATGAAGCGCGAAGACGCACGCGCAATGGCACGCGAGTTGATGGATCACCACGGTTTAGGAAACTGGTCGCTGAGATTTGATCGTGCAAGAAGACGCGCGGGAGCATGCGTCCACACACGACGCGAAATTCGCCTTTCGGGGCCGTTAGCTGACCTCTACGACGCGGAAACGGTACGTGGAGTCATCCTGCACGAAATTGCCCACGCACTGGTTGGTGCCTCACATCATCACGATGCGATCTGGCAGGCAAAAGCTCGCCAACTTGGTGCCCCCGATAGCGCGCGCTTATCGGCACACTTACCCTCGCCTCAGCCATCATGGGTGGGGGTATGCCCAGTGTGCGGAACACAGCGGGAACTCTATTCAGCTCCCCGGCGGGTCACCTCTTGCGGTGTGTGTTCACGCACTTTTGATGCCTCGCGAATCTTTATCTGGTCCTACAAAGGACAACCTCGTCAACCCGGCGGACAGTATGCGCGCCAACTACGCAGTTTGACACGACTGCGACAACCAAATGAATGACGATGCGTAAACGTACTGACGAGCGTTACCATATGTCCATTCACCCGATCACTTTTGCTGAAGGACGTATAGATGTCTGCTTCCACCCCATTCGATGACGGCGCAACGACCAATACTGGCGAAGAACGCGAAAATCTGACCTGGCAAGAGTTCGGCGATGCCGCACGCGAGCTGGCACAGCAGATCGTGAATTCCGGATGGAAGCCCGACCTGATCGTTGCAATTGCGCGCGGAGGTCTGATCCCCGCAGGAGCAATTGCCTACGCAATGGGTGTGAAGGCTATTGGAACCATGAACCTTGAGTTCTATACCGGTCTGGGTGAGACCCTAGATGAACCTCAAGTTCTGCCTCCGCTGATGGATGTTTCGGCTCTGGACGGCAAGAAGGTATTGGTCGTCGACGATGTCGCAGACTCGGGTAAGACCCTGAAGAAGGTCATGGAACTGATCGACGAAGACGGGCTGAGCCTTGATGGCAAAACTCACGCAAAGGTCGACGCTCGCTCGGTTGTTATTTACAAGAAGCCCGTCTCGATCATCGAACCGGACTACATCTGGCGCAAGACCGCTCTGTGGATCAACTTCCCCTGGTCGGTCTTGCCCGTGGTCGAGGCTGAGTAACACTCATCTTCGAACACAAATATACGGGACTGCGCGCTGCTCGCAGTCCCGTTTTTTAAACGACCGGTGTTTTCCAATCGATGCCGGCTACACCGCAATGAGTGGTACATAACTCCCGCTTAAGTCACCCCCAGGCACTTTTGGTCTTCCGCGATCGCAGGTCTCAAACAGATGCGCTGCTGCCCCACACGCCCAGCGAGAATCCTCACTGGCACGCCGAATCACTACCGGAAGCACTTCCCCCGGAGAGCCCACAGTAAAGAGCTCGTCCTCAAAGAGGGCCGCCCATTCCGAGGAAAGAATCCGCACCGCGCTTCCATCAAGAACGATGTGATCAATTTTGGTCATTTCGCTGAGCTGCTCCAGACACATCGCAAGGTTGCGAACGAAGCCCAGAACCGCCTTTCGACAGGCCAGATCGCCGCCCTGTGCCATGCGAATCAAATCTTCGATATCACGTGGCTGGTCGGGATCCCCAGCGCTCATACGGGCGGCACGTGCCTGCCCAATAACAGCCGAAGGAACCAGCGAGCCGCTGGCGCATCCGAAATGCCCCTGTGCACATACCCCATTGCTTCCCTCAAGACGAAGGTGAGCAATTCTTCGGTAGTCCCCAGCGGGATCAGCACAAATAGCGCCATTCTTCACTTCGACGTGACAGACGTTTTCCGCGATCTGAACGATCATGAAATTATCAATACGCTGTCCGACACCGTATATGGCTTCGTAGGTTGCCAATCCTTCAAGACTGTTGATGAGAGAAAGCGGAAGTCCGCCCTGACCAGAAATCACGTCGAGGAGCGGAAAATCCAGCCATCCCAGTTCTTCGACCGTACACCTTCGGCCATCGATCACTTTCCCATCGAGGGATAGGCCAATCCCCTTGATGTCCCCATATGAACGAACGCTTTCTGCCATTTCTCTGCAGAGAGTGTTAATCGTGGCAAGAATGGCATTCGCATTATTGACAACGATTCGCGCACGTTCTTCACGCACACGCCCAGAGCGATCCATGACAACGGCATGAACCCTTCCAGGTAACAGCGCAATTCCAACAGCACACTCATCAGAGCGTGTGAAATGCGGTATATGAACCGGTGGCCCCGGAGGGTCAGCAGTCTTCTTATGAATATCGTATGGCTCCATCGCGCACCCCTTGGCAACTTCTTCGTCACCTGGACACGGGCGTATCCAGCGCGCTCAGTGTATACCACGACCACCTACAATTGCCCGGATTTCAACATCATTGGGCAAACCAAGCACGCATATAACCATAAACATTCGCGTTGCCATAAACCGAGCAATCATTACCGTGCCCCGCAAGCGCCCCCTGGTTGGGAACATAGGGCGTGTAGTTGTACAAACTGGCGGTTGCACGATTAGCTGGAGTGATCTCAACGGAGGTGCATTCTTCGGCGGGACCGTAGCGGGCTTCGACCCTTTCTCCCGCACGGAAACGGAAACGCTCAGGCTTTACTCGATAGATCGCAAACTGGCGTGCGGCATAATAAACCTGCCGTTGAAAACCGGCATAATCCGGATCACAGGTCGAGTTATCCGGGCAGGCATATCCCATCGCGCTGGGATAGCTAAACCACTGAAACATTCCACCCGACGCGTAGATCAGCCCCTGCTCTTTTTGCAGCGTCACCAACAAAACTTGCGGGTTTACTCCACATGAACGTGCCGACTGACCAATAATTTGCGCAGCGTTTTCCTCTTCGCCGCCCTGGTATCCCCATTGGCAATACTCATCAGCGGGGAAAGTCTCGGTGACGGCTTTGAAGTCCTTGAGACACGGAACATCCTGGTCGTTCACCCGTCCCGCGCGGCAGCCCTCCCCTTTTTCGTTGATAAAAGCAGCAATCTGCTCGTCATTCATAGCGCGCGAGTCATCCAGCACGGCATCAGACATGATGTTTTCCGGGTCAAAACCCGAGTAGTCCAAAGGGATTCCGCGAGGCGCCTCAGAAGCTGTTTCTTGCGGCTGCTCTTGCGGTGTTGTGTCCGTACAGCCGGCTATCCCGATTGTCGAGGCCGCCGCTACGCAAAGTGCGACAAGCGCGCCTATGCGCTTGTTTCGTTTCGTCACCGAGTTGTGCTCCTCATGATGTACTCAATGATGGCTGGAGTGCAGTTCTCAATGGTCTCACGAGTGGCCTCAAAATCAGAATAATCTCCGTACCAGGGGTCGGGAACATCGAGGTCTAGCCTACGACTAGTTTCTTCCCCGCCCACCTCAAATTCACGGAACATGCGAATCTTCGGATCAGGCCCGCCTGCAAGCCTTTCGAGAGCGCGAAGGTGAGAGGAGGTCATCGCAAGAATCAGATCCCAACGCTGAAGCTCCCCCACCTCGACTTGGCGGGCTCGGTGCGAGGGGACGCGATACCCACCCTCTCGCAGCGCTCGCGCAGCGCGAGAGTCAATCCCGTGTCCATGTTCCTCATCGCTGATCCCAGCTGAATCAACAACAACATCAAGCCCGCGCTGTTCGGCAGCTTCACGCAGGATTTCTTCGGCCATGACCGAGCGGCAAATATTGCCGGTACAGACCATCAGGACGCGATAGGACACGGGATCAGCTCACTTGCAGAAAAGCGAGAGGTAGGCGCAAATGGCCTCGAAGGAGTGGTATGCGGCCTTCTCACCGTTCATGTGGAAGTCCTCGTCTGCACCTTCTCCCGTCAGATCCGAAATCGCACGCAGGCAGATCCAATCCACGCCGTTGGACCAGCACACCTGGGCCATGCCACAGGTTTCCATGTCAACAGCCAGCGCATCCGGGAAGCCTGCACGGATTCGGGCAACGACCTTTTCCGAGGCGAAGGAGTCGCCGGTGACGATGCGGCCGGTACGCACGTGGTGCGGTTGGGCATCGTTGAGGCCCGCGAGCGCGTCGATCGCACGTTGCGAGGAGTGGTAGTCGACGGGCATACGCGGAATCTGGCCGAGCTCGTAGCCAAAGACGGTGGCGTCGGCATCGTTGTAGATCGTGGCGATCGCGCCCGCGATGTCGCCCACTTGGATTCCACCCTCAAGACCGCCCGCGGTACCACCCGCGATCACGATCTTCGGGGTAGCCAGGGTCAGGCCTCGGGCCACTGCTGCTGCCGCGTTCGCAATGCCAATACCCGAGGTGATGACGACGACGGTGTGACCTTCGAGCTGGCCAAGGGCGTAGCTCTGCTGGTGATGTCCATCGGCACCCACGACTAGGGTTTCAACCGCATCAGAACCGGGAAGAGGCACAAGAGCGTCCAAGAAGGGCTGGGCTTCCATCACCATCGCGCACTGAATGAAGGCGTCGACCTTGGGAAGCTGACGCGAAGGGGTCAAGGTCAGGGACATGAGTACCTCTCTGAGAAGTGTCTGGGGGCCGTCAGGTCTGAATGATTACTTTGCTGCCGCGGCGTCATCCTGGGTAACAACCAGCCACTTGTCGCGATGATTCAGGAACTCGCGAACGGCTTCCTGCGCACCTTCCAGGGAGTGGTTTGCACCCCAGCCACACTGAACCTCGTTTGCAGCAGGAACTTCGGTGGCATTGAGGATATCTTCGAAAGTTGCCTGCAAGATGGGCAGAAACTCCTCAGTCTCAACGCCCAAGAGGAGGGCATAGAAGCCGGTCTGGCAACCCATGGGACCGAAGTCGATGAGCTTATCGGTGTGGTTGCGCATCAGTTCAGCGCTGAGGTGCTCAATGGAGTGAACCGTGGGCATCTCAAGGTGTGCCTTATTGGGTTGGGTAAAACGGACGTCGTACTTGATGAGGACATCGCCGCCGGGAAGAGTCTTCCGATCTGCGACGCGGACGTAAGGAGCAAGGACAGTGCGGTGGTCGAGGTTAAAGGACTCAACATTCATACGTTCACTCATGAAACCCAGTTTATCGGGATTTAGGTGGCATGCTCGGGCGAGTCTCGGATGCCGCACGTTGCGTAGAACACCATCAATGATGGGCTTTTCGCTGAAAACACCGCTTCATTGCAGCGAAGCGAATGAGTGATCACCGTCATTCAACTCCAGTTATTTTCAGGCACAATAGAGGCATGGATCTTCAGCCGTCGATTGATGTCACTTCTCCCGATCAGTACAGCGCAGGCACCCCTACACCTGCAGCCATCGTCGCCGGTGAAGTTCCCGCCAGCGAGGCCCCTCGCCCGCTCTCTGCTTTCGATATGTTTTCAATCGGTATTGGCCCCTCTTCATCACATACGGTCGGTCCGATGCGTGCGGGCCTTGCCTTCTCTACAGAGCTGTGTACGCTTCCCGATTATTCACATCTGTCTCACGTAACCATTGACCTTTTTGGCTCCCTTGGCGCAACCGGACGAGGTCACAACACGGACCGTGCGGTACTACTGGGATTAGCGGGATACGACCCTGAAACCGTGTCCATTGAGACAGTCGAAAGTCTGATTCCCCAGATTGCTTCCAGTGGCCGTCTTCCTTTTGCGGGTGGCCGGGAAATTCCTTTTGATATCGAGTCTGATATCCGTTTTCTTCCGCGCACAGTCCTGAGCTACCACGTCAACGCGCTCACAATCACCGCTTACGCAGGCGAGAGCTTGGTCCTCGAGCGCACCTACTATTCGGTAGGTGGCGGCTTCGTCATGGCCCAGACGAATAACGATCCTGAACACCCCGAGATCGCATCCTTAGCCTCTGCACAAGAGACAACGGGAATGTGTACGCCCGCGCCCTATCCCTTCTCGACGGCCGCACAGCTTTTGGCGCAATGCGCGCGCTCAGGCCTTTCCATCGCCGAGGTTGTCCGCGCAAACGAACTTTCTGCGCGTTCCGAGGTGGCCTTGGATGCCTATCTCGACCAGATCGCGCACACGATGTTCCACGCGATTGAGGCGGGGATTTCCTCCACCGGTATTTTGCCCGGTGGACTGGATGTTCCTCGGCGCGCAAACGCCTTGGCCGCACAATTGCGCGCGCGTGCCGAGAAGGCTTTTTCTGCGAGTGAGCGCCGAGGCTGGGCCGGGGTTATGCAAGACCCCCTGCGTGCCATGGATTGGGTCAACCTCTACGCGCTGGCGGTGAATGAAGAAAATGCGGCCGGGCACAGGATCGTCACCGCACCCACCAATGGCGCAGCCGGCGTGATCACCGCAGTGTTGGGCTACCTCGTTGCTTTTTGTCCCGAGGCCGGAGCAAGTTTCCCTGACTTCTCCCCCTCGAATTTGGCTGGGATTTCAGAGCTTCCTCTGGATGAGTCGTCAGAGTCGGCCAGTTGCCGTCGCGCATCGATTCACGAGTTCTTATTAGCGGCGACTGCGATTGGCGCTTTGATCAAGACGAACGCATCGATTGCCGGTGCTGAGGTCGGCTGTCAGGGAGAGGTCGGCTCGGCCTCGGCAATGGCGGCTGCAGGGCTTGCTCAGGCTCTGGGCGGCACCCCTCAGCAAGTGGAGAACGCTGCCGAGATCGCCATGGAGCATTCTCTGGGATTGACCTGTGATCCCGTTGGCGGGCTTGTTCAAATCCCCTGCATTGAGCGCAATGCGATTGCTGCTGTTAAGGCAATTAACGCTGCTCGCATGGCCCTGTGGGGCGATGGCCGCCACACCGTGTCCTTGGATGTCGCCATTGAGACAATGCGTCAGACAGGAAACGACATGCTCTCAAAGTACAAGGAGACCTCAGCGGGCGGTCTGGCCGTCAACGTTGTGGAGTGTTGATCTCCGTTTCTTCGCCGCTTCCGCTCAGTGCGGACCCAAAAGTTGCAGCGCCTTCCTCAGCATCACGCTTCTTGCGGTTCTTACGGGCGAGGAACCATAGGACTGCGGTCGCAATGAGCACGGCGATAATGCCGACGACAACAGCGATCATCCAGGTCTGAACGACAGCGGGCTCAACATTGGCCGATTCTGCAGCAACTTGCTGATCATCCATGGGAATGCGCTCACCGGTAACCAGAAGACGGTGAGTGTTGATGCCGTATGGAGTACAGGTGATCAGGGTTGCAAGGTCTTTTCCGGCAACCTTGTTAAGGCTCTCTGTTTCGTTCGGGAGAACGGTTCGGATGTCGGTGACCTTGTACTTGAGGTGGCGCCCTAAGACTTCG
>CALIEP010000110.1 GCA_938022345.1 uncultured Actinomyces sp. | reverse complement strand
CTGCGAAGATAGAGAAGCCCGAGGTCATATGCACCTGGGGCCAAGGGGTGCAGCCGAACTACAGACTCATCCGTCGTTGACGCGATAGCGATTGTTCCGTCGGGGTGGATGGTGGCATGGTCTCACCCTCAAGCAACGCACCATCGCCCACGTCACCGCCCTCCAAACCGAAGGGGTCGAGGTCTGCGGGTTCAAGCAGGCGGGAGGCGGGCTTTCCGGCCTCGAGCTTGTCCTTGAGTGGGTCAGGTTTCGCGCCTGCGCGCACGCGCCTGCCGCCACGGTTGGTGCCATCTTTGGCCATGATTCGTCCTCCCCTTCGGTCCATCCGTGCTGAGTGTTCCCTGTGTTATCACCTGATCAAGGTCCAACCGTCGTAGACTGATAGAATGCGTACAACGCCAGCCTTGTTGCCTGTGGCACGACACATCGCGATCAGCCTCGCGATGCTCCTTCTGGTGGTCATCGTGGTCATGAATGCAATCGGCATTCGCGTCGGACGTTTCGAAGGCGCACCAGTGATGATTTTTGGTCAGGCGGTAAACGCTGGGTGGGCGGTCGTTGCTGCAACAGTCGTGGCGATGATGCTGTGTGTGACTCAGCTATGGAATTCGCTGAAATCTCGGAACATGGTAAGTACCCGACATCTTCTCGGGTTCGCGCTTCTGTCTAGCGTTGCTACACTTATTTATCTTTTCGCAGCACTGGGGATGTCCATCAATATGTCTGAGTTTCGTCGCGTCCCTTCGAGCGATGCAACGCACCCATGTTTTGTGATCTACCAAATAACATCGGGCATGACACCTTCCGGTGCTGGACGTTTCTATGTCGCAAACAGCTCGTGGGGATTGCCGCAGCCCACTCAATACGTGTGGTCAGACGATGAAGGCGCTGACGGCATACCGGACGGCAGTTGGGAGGTGCGCTGGGAGTCTGACATCGGAACTCTAATCACCTATGAAGAGATAGGAATCGATCCCGACGACAAACTCCCAGCACGTTTCTCATGTTCCCGTTAGGACATCTTCTGCATCTTCTGCATCTTCTGAGCGAAGACTGCGGCAAGCCTGTCTGACTCATCCTTGTTCGGGAGGCGATCGGCATTCCCTGCCCTAGTCAGCGGGCCACCTACGAGTGGGAGATCGATGCCGAGGGCGCCTGAGATCAGATCCCAGAATGCCTTCTGGACATTCCGGACCGAACCGCCGAATCGCACCTGATAGAACTCGAACACGCGAGCGTTGGGTGGCATCGACCGTAAATCCCGTAGGCTGTCGGAGAGCCGAGCAGAGGTAGCCCAGTATCGATGGATGAGCAGATAGGCATCTGCGTCTGCGTAGAGGTCTTCAGCAGAGAAGCCTCGATCGTCTTTGGAGATTCCCAAGTGACGGGACAACCATTCTTCCATAGTGTCTGTTGTCCCGGACCTGAGGTATGCCCCCCAGATCTGCACCAGATCAAGGGCCCACCCTCCAAGATCACCCCAGCCATATTCGTCGAGTGCAGCATCTGTGCCGTGCGCAAGATAGCCGAGGCTACTGGCTGCGAAGTGAGCCAAGTCTTCGGAGCTCGATGCTTGCCGAATGTCGATTTTCATTTCTGAGCAGATTCGTTCCACCTGTGCGCGGTGAAGCATGGATTCAGGAGTAGGGTCAACTTCTGGAGTGTATGTTTGCCACATCAAGCCTTTTTCATAGCCTGCTGACCAGTATTCCGGCTTCCTTAGCCAGCCCAGCGCATAACTGCCGGCTTCACTATTGGCGGGCTGGCTGTTGACAAGCGAAACGTACTCACCAGCGTATATGTCTTCAACTGTTCGCATCCAATTCGAAAAGGCATCGCCAGGATCGCTGTTTCCTGGCAAGCTGGGAACTCGAACGGTGCTGCAAGCGGGAATTTGTCCCGAGGAGGCCACGCAGTCAAGGTCCCACTTGCCTCGGTAGCCGCTGATCTCGTGGAATTGATCGAACACCCAGTTATCAGGGATCGGAAAACCCAGGTTTCCTGAGAATCCGGTAGACATATCGGAGACAAATGATGCGACGGCGTAGCCTTCGCGACTAATTCGGGTACAGATGTTACGAGAAGCGTAGATTCCGACCCGGTATCCGCCACCCAGACTCTGTGTAATCGCCTTGAAATAAGGAAGAATCGCACTTGTCACCTCAGGATCAGTGGCATCATAATCCACAGCAAAGTAGATGATCGTCGGTGGGATGCCCAGGCGCTCGGCGACTGCTTGCGCTTGTATCGCGTGACGGTGGCCGTTGTCCACGCTGAAATGGGACAATTTTGTTGAGTATTCCTGGAAAATCGGGAAGTACTGCAATCCGTGATGCACGATACGTTCGAGTTCACCCGGACGAATGGCTTTGAAATAGTCCTTCGGTTCGAGTTCGTCCTGGCCAGGTTCGCTGAGGTAGCGTCCCACAATCCGATATCCATCGGCCTTGAGGTATCCGGCCAACTCGTCGGTGATCTCGAAGCGAGTGTCACACGCTACGCACGCCCGGTTGGGGTCTCCCTTGGATGTCAATAGGCTCATCCAAGTTGTCGGGTCGATCGCACTAGTTTCTGGCAAGACATACTGCTTCTGGAACTCGCGGACTTGTGCCGCCAATGAATCATTCCAAGTACTAGTGACGGAACTGGATTGCCCATTGCAGACGAGGGCCGCACTCGCCAACCACACCCAGGCCCCGCTGCCGGAGTTGATTGTACGCAGGCGGCTGCGTGTGCCATCTCCGAAGTTGCCGGTTGCCTGCGCAGGGCTGAAACCTTCGAGAGCTTGGAGCACCTGAATAAGCCCCGTGTTCATCTCGCGACCGTACAGGCCATCAGTCGGTAGAATCCCTGTGTATGCTTTGAAGTCTCGGTTAATGGTCTGCTGGATCGAACGGATCGAAGCCTTACCGCCGTACATGAAAAGCAGCCTGAATTGCTTCATCGACAGCAGAGCCATCATGAGTTCTAGATCAATCGTGGCTGTCGAATCGCTCAGCCCGATGTCACTCTTGAGTATGCGAATAGAGTTCGCAACGTTTTCTGTAAATTCCGTGGTAATCTCGCCATATTCTGCAGAGTAGCCCTTGCACCACAATGCGCCTTGGATGATGGCATGCACGTTGGATTTACTTGCGGATTGAGAAATGCCGTTCGGCCAACGATTCTGAAAACGTGACTGAGTGCCAGGCCCGAAGTTATTTGCAGTGGCGCTGATCCCGAGTTCGATTTGCAATGCGCGAATCAACCCATAAATCGTATTCCAACCAGTTGCGCCATCCTCGGTCACTGATCCGAATCCAGCACGGTCTCGGTATGTGTTGTTGAGCCATTGCTGTGTCTTGAGGACCATCTGATCCATGTTTACAACCTCCTCGTGGATGTTCGGTGTACAAAAGCCATCCAGTCGCCCATTGAAGTGCGTGATGGTCTGGATGGACGTCGAAATCGGGTGCTACCACGCGCTACTGCTTCCAGATCGAGATCTGCCTGTAGGGCGTTTGAGACGCCGTGGATCAATCGGGGGTTTGATTCGGATTTTTTCTGCGCGGCACCCCAGGCCCGCTGAAGCCCCTCGAGTCCGTAGAGATCCTGACCGTCCCTCCCGTAGGGGACAATGAGAAGCTATCGGGGGAAACTCGACGACAAACAAGCCAACGCAAGGAAGAAAGAGCATAGCTGTGAAAACGCAAAATATAAATGAAGACAACACAGCTAGCTCTCACCAGACATCAACCGCACATGCACATCAAGACAAAACGCGCACGATAAGACGCGTCCTCTGGTGGATGGGCCTAGTTTTATTGATTCCATCCCTAGAAGGGTGGACTAGCAGCGAAGATGCATTCTGGATATTTCGTGAGTTCCCAACACCGGTTGCTCAATATTCCAATGCCGTTACTCAACGAATTGTGACAGTTCTGCTCGTTGGATTTGGATGTTGGTGCGTAGTTGGTTTACTTAAAGTCACATCTGTGTACAATTTTGCAAGGGCAAATTTCTCGCAGAAACAGAACCGCAATGGGAAAACGCTAACGAAGGTACTCGTTGCCATTGTGACAATATGCATGTCAATCATTGCAGGACTGTCGCTGATTGTGCTTCTGATGGATGTGAGTGGCACTCCGCTGTGAGTGGATGACCCTGGTAAGTACTGGCTATCCACTCACAGCCTTACGCTCAACGCTCCACTGACTTCACATCATCGGCGAGGACTATCTAAGAATGCGGCGTAAGCGCGGGCAAGCGTTTCAGATTCTCTACGATCCGGAAGTCGACTAGCCCCTGATGCGCTAAGCAATTTTTCCTTTCCATAGTCGAAGTTCTCGAAGACCCAGATATCGATACCATCAGCGAGTTTCTGAAAAACTGACACCACATTGTCGGCGTTAGCTGAGAGTCGGCTCCGAAGCCCTGATCCGCCCCAGCTGGTAGCCATATCTCAGCCCCACACGCCCGGCCCCGACACCCCGAAAACCGCCCCAGAACAGCGAAAACGCCACCCTGGATACTTCCCGGCAGGCCGGAAATCTCTGTATCCAGAGTGACGTACTAATGTAGCGG
>CALIEP010000109.1 GCA_938022345.1 uncultured Actinomyces sp. | reverse complement strand
CCTGTGCCGAGGCCTCCTTCAGAAGGTCCTCTTCACCCACCTTTATCTGCGCGAGGTAATCAGTCATAGAAGGGGCGCTGTCCAGTGCCTCGTACTCGAATTGATCGCTTTGAGCCATTAGCTCGGACAGTGCGTCAAGGATCCCAGAGGGCTAAGAGCTCCTCCAACGCGTAGCCAGGGGATCGGTGGAATGGACTAGGCGCCATGCTGCGGTGCTTGCCTCGAGGGGCGCAAGCTCGTTACTGACGTGCACATCGAAGCTGAAAGTGTTGCTGTATAAATGCTGGGAGAAAAGCGTATTTCGGGTTTCCCAACCCATCAAATCCGCACTGACCTGCCAAAATGTCGCCTGCCATCCCGCTGGCAGTTCAATCAGAATGCTAGAAGGGTTGTCAGTATTTCCGAACAGGTCGTTACTGAGGTCAGAAGCGAGTAAATTTGCCATTTTTGAAACCCAGCGAGAGGCGACGGGGCCTGAAATCTCATCTCGAAAACTGTGATAGTGGGTCAAAATTGGATAATTTGCCTGCTGGGTTATCGAGAGAAAATGTGAGATGGCTTGCATAGAAAAAGGGTAGCGGAAAGGCCGGAAATGTGCTGTTTTTACCCGATATTCACAGCAAGTCTCCAGCTTTGTGTTCAGGTTTCCTTGAAATTCCGCGGAAAGCCCGGATTTCTGCGCTTTTGGACTTGCATAAAGCGTCAATTCGTGCACTGTTTTGAAGGCCTTCAGCACGCATTCCCTTTATCCTTAATCCGCTTGACAGGTGGAAACGACACGCGTGTAATTCTCGTATTGACCTTTTTGTTACATCTCATCACACAGAGGGGATACTATCGTGTGGAACATTCTGGGTGACGGCCCTATTGAGTGGTCTGACGCCGATGTTGAAGCTCTTCCCTTCTCTGACGGTCCCCTAGCTTGGCAGCAGCACGCACTGTGCGCTCAGACCGACCCCGAAGCCTTCTTCCCTGAAAAGGGAGGCTCGACTCGCGAAGCAAAGGCCGTGTGCCAATCTTGCGAGGTTCGCCAGCAATGCCTTGAATACGCATTGGCGAATGATGAACGCTTCGGAATTTGGGGTGGCCTGTCAGAGCGCGAACGTCGTCGACTGCGCCGCTCGGCCATCTAATGGCTCGGGGCATCCCCTTCTCGCGGGGGACAGTCGCAGCCATCGTCGTCGCTCGGGGAATGAGCCCCGAGCTGCGTTCACTTCTTGATGCCCTAGCTGCGCAGAGCCGCGTGGTCGATCACTTGATCGTCTGCGATGTGCGTGCCCCCCGAACCTCTCCCTTGACCTCGGGACAGGTCGTCGTCGCTGAGGACCTCCCCGATAATTCGCTGCTGATCTCCGTTGGGCGTGCGCGCAACATCAGCGACGCACTTGCTAAAGCTTCCAAAGATCACGCCGCCTCGCAGGTAATCACTGCAAGCGATTGGCTGTGGATCCTCCATGATGATTGTCTTCCGGCCGATACCTGTTTGGAGGAGCAGCTTGCAGCTACCGAGGCAGGAGCATCTATTGGAGCCGTAACTCCAAAGGTTTTCCGCGCTGATGGGACTCTTGCTGAAGTCGGAATCCACGCCACAGCCTCAGGAAGGCGCGTTCCGCTTGTTCTGGATGGAGAAATCGACCAGGGACAGTATGACGGTGTCACCGACGTTCTTGCCGGTGGTAGTGCAGGCCTTCTGGTGGCTTCCTCCGCTTTCAACCAGGTCGGTGGTTTCGATCGAGCGCTCGGTCCGTACAACGAAGGTCTTGAGCTTTGCTGGAGGATTCACCGAGCAGGCCACCGCATTGTTGCGGCCCCAAATGCCCATCTCACTCACCTGCAGGTCTCTTCGCCGCAAAACCTGCGGCGTGCCTCGGCGCTTCGAGCTCGGCGTTCCAGTGAGTTCTATTTCGCGACTCTCATCGCAAACCCGCTTCTACTTATTGTTCAGGCTCTGGTTTCGCTGCTCTGGATTCCCCTGAGCTGCCTTGCCTTGTTGCTTAGCGCTCGCCCGCGCGCGGCCTATGCTCGTTTCTTTGCGTGGCTCGGCCTTTTTGCTCATATCCCGCATATTGTGGCTGCGCGGGCGCGTCATGCCCGCTGTGCCATCCAGCCGCGTTCTTCGCTACGCCCGCTACTCACTGGACGCTTTGATGCTTCTCGCATTCGCCGAACGCACCGTAGCGCTCACGTTATTGAGGAACAGGGCTCGTGGAAAGATTCGCTTCTTGACCGTCGCAGCAACTACCTGACGCCTCGCGTTGT
>CALIEP010000108.1 GCA_938022345.1 uncultured Actinomyces sp. | reverse complement strand
AGTTTGCCTCCTTGGCTACTTCTCCGTGACATCCCAACGTTGATCAATCAGAGCCTGAGCACCTTCCAGATCAATTCACAGTGAACGACATGCGCGAATGTAGGCATCTGCCGCAAGATGTGCGTCGTTCTTTCGCAAAGCATGCAGAGCGCTCTCATCAGTTGCAACAAAGCGTCCTGCAGTCCGCTTCGGGACCGTCAACCCTTCTTCATCAAGTGCGCTCAGGGCTCGCTGAACGGTATTGGGATTGGTGCCTGCCTCGATCGCGAGATCACGCACGGAGGGGATCTTTTCGCCAGGTTTCCACGTACCGTTGGTAATACGACCGCGGAAAGAATCAGCTAATTGGATCCAGATTGGACGGGTGTCATCGATGCGCATCGATGTGTCCCTCCTGTCTATCTGTATTAATACACTAATACAGTGCCACACTATCGAAACTGTGTCAACACAGTAATACAGTTTGCTCAGAAAACGAACAACAGCAAACGCCCCGTTGGGAAATCCCATCGGGGCGTTACGGCATTAAGCCATGCATTCAGCCTTTGAAAGGCCGCTTTTTACGCATTCATGCAATCGGTTCGGCGTTGATGTGCCAGACCTCGCGAGCGTAGTCGCTGATGGTTCGGTCAGAAGAGAAACGACCGGAACGCGTGATATTGATCCAAGCCTTGCGCGACCAAGCTTCCTGATCGCGGTAATCCTGTGCCATACGGTCCTTCGTCTCACGGTAGGAAGCGAAGTCACCCAAGACGTAGTAGACGTCAGCAGGTTCGTATCCCGATTCCAGAAGCGACCAACGCAGATCATGGAACCAACCAGAGTTGGAGTCATCCAAGGTGCCATCGGTCAAAGCATCAATCACGCGCTTCAAACCAGGCACATTCTCGTAGTGCCAACGAGGATCGTAGTGGCGACGCAGTTCGGGAAGCTCATCATCGGTCGCACCGAAGATATAGGCGTTCTCCTCCCCCACGGCCTCGAGAATCTCAACGTTCGCACCATCCAAGGTTCCCAAGGTCAGCGCACCGTTCATCATGAACTTCATGTTCGAGGTACCGGAAGCTTCCTTACCTGCCATCGAAATCTGCTCAGAAATATCCGCGGCGGGAATGATGTGCTCGGCGGGCGAAACATTGTAGTTGTGAACGAAAACAACCTTGACGCGGCCATTGATATCCGGATCGTTGTTGACCAGATCGGCAATGGTGTTAATCAGCTTAATAATCGCCTTCGCGCGAATGTAGCCGGGAGCGGCCTTCGCACCAAAGATGAACACACGCTTGGGAACATCCAAAGCCGGATTGTCCTTCATACGGAAGTACAGATCCAAGACGTAGAACGCATTGAGCAGCTGACGCTTGTACTCGTGCAGACGCTTGATCTGGACGTCGTAAATTGCATCTGGGTCGATCTCGACACCCTCGCGGTCCTTGATCCATGCAGCAAAGTCAACCTTATTCGCATGCTTAATCTGAGCCAGACGAGCATAAAGCTCCGAGTTACCCGCACCCGTGTACTCAGAAAGCACATCAAGGTCGGTCACCCAGCGATCCGAGCCGGTCACTTCATCCAGAAGCGTTGCCAAGCGCGGGTTGCACTGCTTGAGCCAACGACGCGGAGTCACGCCATTGGTCTTATTGTTGAAGCGCTCAGGCCAAATCGCGTACCACTCTTTGAGCGTCTCACGCTTGATAATTTCAGTGTGCAGCGCGGCCACGCCATTGATTGAGTACGAGGCGTAGCAGGCGATCCACGCCATGCGGACAGTGTTGCCCGAGACGGGGGCCATGTAGTCGATGGTTGCGCCATCAACGCCGCGCTCGGACATGTCCAGGCGGAAACGACGATCGATCTATCGAACGATTTCAGAAATACGCGGGAAGAGACGATCGAAGATGTGAATATCCCAGGTCTCAAGCGCCTCAGCCAAAACCGTGTGGTTTGTGTACGCAAAGGTACGCGAGACAACAGCCCACGCATCTTCCCAACCCAGGCCATGCTCATCCATCAGGATGCGCATGAGCTCAGGAATCGCAAGAACAGGGTGGGTGTCATTGAGCTGGATGGCGTTGTACTCTGCAAAACCGCGCAGGTCCGAACCATGCTCAGCAACGTAGTTATCAACGATGGCCTGCAGCGACGCAGAGCAGAAGAAGTACTGCTGGCGAACACGCAGAACCTTACATTCAAAGGTCGTGTAATTCGGGTAAAGAACACGGGAGATATCCATGGTGCGCTCGCGGTAGACAATCGCA
>CALIEP010000107.1 GCA_938022345.1 uncultured Actinomyces sp. | reverse complement strand
TCCACAATGGCCTGCAGCGACGCAGAGCAGAAGAAGTACTGCTGGCGAACACGCAGGACCTTACCTTCAAAGGTCGTGTCATTCGGGTAAAGAACACGGGAGATATCCATGGTGCGCTCGCGGTCGACAATCGCATCGGTAAAACGCTGCGAATTGAACGCGTCGTAGTCGAACTCTTCGATGGGCTCGGCCTTCCACAGACGCAAAGTGTTGACGTTCTGGGTGCCGTAACCGGTAATCGGAATGGCATAGGGAATCGCGCGAACGGTCAGATCCGCGTAACGAACAATGCGCTGTTCTTCTTCGCGACGAATGACGAAGGGGTACCCCTCTTCCATCCAGGGATCGGGGTGCTCAGTCTGGAAACCGTTGTCGAAGAGCTGCTTGAAGAGCCCGTAGCGGTACAAGATGCCATAACCGGCGACGGGAAGGTCCAAGGTTGCACAAGAATCAAGGAAGCACGCTGCCAGACGGCCAAGACCACCATTACCCAAAGCTGCATCGGGTTCTTCTTCTAGGACCACGGACAGATCCTTGCCCAGTGCAGCCAAGGCCTCGCGGGCCTCGTCAACCATTCCAAGGTTGGAAAGGTTATTGAGCAACGCACGCCCCATGAGGAACTCTGCGGAGAAGTAGTGTTCCATACGACCCACCGAGTAGGTGCGCTCAGTTGCATGCCAGCGATCAGCAATACGATCAATGATTGCCGCCGAAAGGCCCTGCCACGCTTCCATCTCGGTCGAGACGCGCTCTGGGCGTCCGGACACTGCGCGGACCTGGGACTTCAGCTGTTCCTCTAGGGACCGGCTCATAAAATCTCTCCTTGCGATTGACTCAGCACTACCGGTAGCACTGGACTAAGCCTACTTTAGCCCCACAAAGCGGGGCGAGATAAAAAAGATGACGGACTGTCAACCTGACTAGTGAACGATTCCAGCGTTCTTAATAAAGTCGAAAACGCCCCCCATGACCAGTTCGGTCGCAATAGCGGCCAAAAGCACACCGGAAATCTTCGTGAGCAACATAATGCCGCCCGTCCCCAGGAACCGCGAGAGCTCCAAAGCGAAACGCATCGACAGCCAGATCACTACGTTGGTTGCAACGACTGCGCCGACAACACCAACAATGGAACCAACTGTGTGGGCCTGTGCCATCGACACCATCACAGCAACAATCG